>NZ_JBHXLO010000012.1:0-234151 GCF_042721395.1 Lentzea sp. NPDC058450 | reverse complement strand
GGCCACACCTGGACGGGGCTGTCAAAAAGACGAAGAGCGTGTGGGTTTTACAGACCCGTCCAGGTGCAGCAAGAGCTATGGCGCGACTCGTGATGGGACCCCACCGCCGGGCCCTCTTGGCTCAAAGCGAAAAGCAAAAGCCAAAGCCTCGGCTTCGCCGTCGGGTTGGGCTCGCCTTCGGCATCGCAGCTTGTCGGCATGCCTGGCACGCGTCTGGACCGCCTGCATGTCATCCGGGGCCTGGTGCGTGCGTCCGGACCGTCCGCGCGTCATCTGGGGGCCTGGTGCGTGTGGCCGGATCGTCCGCGCGTTAGAGCTTGACGGCGTCTCCCGTCGCCGCCGACTGCTTCGCCGCCTCGATCACCTCAAGACCCGTCACCGCGTCGTGCGGTGAGACCGGGGACTCGCCGGCGGCCACCTGGGCGTAGAAGTCCTGGTAGGCGCCTGCCTCCGTCCGGTGCGGCGCGCCGCCGAGGGTGCCCCAGGCCTCCTCCGGCTCCTCGCCCCAGCCGGGTCCGGCGGGGGCCTCGCCCGCCTTGAGGCGCTCTTCCTGCGGGTCCATGCCGTACTTGACGTACGCGGCGTCGTGGCCGAGGACGCGGAAGCGGGGGCCCAGGTCGGCTGCCAGCGCGCTCATCCAGAGGTGGGAGCGGACGCCTTGGTCGTGGGTCAGGGACAGGAAGACGTCGTCGTCGGCCTTGGCGCCTGGGCGGACGGTCGCGATCTCTGCGTGGACCGCGGTCGGGCGGCCGAAGAGGGCGACGGACTGGTCCACGAGGTGGGTGCCCAGGTCGAAGAGGATGCTGCCCAGGTCCGCTGGGTCGCCGGACTCCTTCCAGGACGACTTGATCTCCGGCCGGTAGCGCTCGAAGCGGGACTCGAACTTGTGGACCGCGCCCAGGGCGTTGGTGGCCAGGAGGCGTTGGACGGTCAGGAAGTCGCCGTCCCAGCGGCGGTTGTGGAACGGGATCAGGCGCAGGCCTCTCGAGGAGGCGATGGAGGCGAGGGCGCGTGCTTCCATGGCGGAGCCGGCGAACGGTTTGTCGACCACGACGTCCAGGCCGTGTTCCAGGACCTGGCGGGCGTGGGTCGCGTGGAAGCGGTTCGGGGTCGTGATGACGACGAGGTCGAAGTCGCCCTGCCAGACCTCGTCCAGAGAGGACAGTCGGCGGGCGCTCGGGTAGCGCTGCGCCACCTCGGCCTGGCGTTTCGGGTTCGAGGTGACCACCGCGGAGAGTTCCAGGCCCTGGGTTGCCTCGATGAACGGGGCGTGGAAGGCCGCCCCACCCAGTCCGTAGCCGACGAGAGCTGTGCGCATGCGATCAGCCTAAGCGTTCTCACCTGATGGACGGGGTGTCGGAGGGACCGGGTGGAGCCCTACCTTCGTCTGCATGACCATGCCGCTGGTTAGCCGACGCCACGTGGATTACGTGCGCGTCACCAGCATGGCCTGTCGTTGCTCTCGTTGATCCCAACCCCCCTCGCATCAACGAACGTTCTGGAGCACAGCCATGTCCTGGTCCTTCGAAACCGCCCAGATCCACGCGGGCGCCGCGCCCGATCCGGCCACCGGCGCCCGCGCCACGCCGATCTACCAGACCACCTCGTACGTCTTCCGGGACACGCAGCACGGTGCGGACCTGTTCGCGCTGGCCGAGCCCGGCAACATCTACACGCGCATCAACAACCCCACGCAGGACGTGCTGGAGCAGCGCGTCGCCGCACTGGAAGGGGGCGTGGCGGCCGTCGCCTTCGCGTCCGGGTCGGCGGCAGGGACAGCCGCGATCCTGAACCTCGCGCGGGCCGGTGACCACCTGGTCTCCAGCGCCTCGTTGTACGGCGGCACGTACAACCTGTTCCACTACACGCTGCCGAAGCTCGGCATCGAAGTGTCCTTCGTGGACGATCCCGACGACCTGGACGCCTGGCAGTCGGCGGTGCGGCCCAACACCAAGCTGTTCTTCGCGGAGACGCTCGCGAACCCGCGCAGCCACGTGCTCGACATCGAAGGGGTCGCCGGGGTCGCGCACGCGAACCAGGTGCCGCTGGTCGTCGACAACACCGTGCCCACGCCGTACCTGCTCCGGCCGTTGGAGCACGGCGCGGACATCATCATCCACTCGGCGACCAAGTACCTCGGCGGGCACGGCACGGCCATCGCGGGCGTGGTGGTCGACGGCGGCAAGTTCGAGTACGGGGCCGAGAAGTTCCCCGACTTCCACGAGCCCGACCCCAGCTACAACGGCCTGCGGTACTGGCCGGTGCTCGGGCACGGGGCGTTCGCGGCCAAGCTGCGGGTGCAGGGGCTGCGGGACACCGGGGCGGCCATCGCGCCGTTGACCAGCTTCCTGGTCATCCAGGGCATCGAGACGTTGTCGCTGCGGATCGAACGGCACGTGCAGAACGCGCAAGCGCTTGCCGAGTGGCTGGAGGGCCGCGACGAGGTCGAGAAGGTGCACTACGCGGGCCTGCAGTCGTCGCCGTTCCACGCCAACGCGCAGAAGTACCTGCCGAAGGGTGCCGGTGCGGTGGTGAGCTTCGAACTGCGCGGCGGGGTCGAGGCCGGACGGGCCTTTGTGGACGGTACGAGCCTGTTCAGCCAGCTGGTGAACATCGGCGACGTGCGGTCGTTGATCGTGCACCCGGCGTCGACCACGCACAGCCAGCTCACACCGGAGGAGCAGGTCGTCACGGGTGTGACGCCCGGCCTGGTGCGGCTGTCGGTCGGGCTCGAAGGGCTGGAGGACCTCAAGGCCGACCTGGAGGCGGGCTTCACCGCGGCGAAGTCCGAGTTGTAGTGGGCGGATGGCGGTTCGGCGATCCGAACGGTCGGCGGAAGTGGTTCAGCCACGCCGCGGAGTTCGGGGAACTGCCTGGGTTCCAGCTCGCGTACGAGACGTGGGGGACCTTGAACGCGGAGGCCTCCAACGCGGTGCTCGTGCTCCACGCCCTGACGGGCGACAGTCATGTCGCCGGGGGCGTGGAGCCGGGTCACCCCACGCCGGGCTGGTGGGACTCGCTGGTGGGGCCGGGGAAACCGCTCGACGGGTGCTTCGTGGTGGCGCCCAACGTGCTGGGCGGGTGCCAGGGCAGCACCGGGCCCTGGCAGTACCCCGGCTTTCCCGGCATCACCATCCGCGACCAGGTGGCGGCCGAACTGCACCTCGCCGACTACCTGGGCGTGCACCGCTGGGCCGCCGTGCTCGGCGGGTCGATGGGCGGTATGCGGGCCGTCGAGTGGGCGGTGAGCGCACCCGAACGAGTGGAGTCCTTGCTGTTGCTGGCAACGACGGCGGCGGCGTCCGCCGAGCAGATCGCGCTGGCGTCCGCGCAGCTGCACGCGATCAGGGCCGATCCCGTTGAGGGACTGGGGATCGCGCGGCGGATCGCGCACATCAGCTATCGCAGCGAGCAGGAGTTGCAGGCCAGGTTCGGCCGGGCGAAGCAGGAGGACGGGCGGTTCGAGGTCGAGTCCTATCTGAACCACCACGCGGCCAAGCTGAGCCGGAGGTTCGACGCGGCCAGCTACGTGACGCTGACCGAGGCGATGAACTCCCACGACGTCGGGCACCAGCGAGGTGGGATCAAGGCGGCCCTGCACCGGATCCGGGCCCGCACGATCGTCGCCGGGGTCGACTCGGATCGGCTGTACCCGTTGGCGCAGCAGGAAGAACTGGTCGCGGGGATCTCCGGAGCCGACGCGCTCAGGGTGATCGAGTCGCCGTACGGGCACGACGCGTTCCTGATCGAGAGCGAGCAGGTCGGCGCGCTCGTCACGGAGTTGCTGCCCGTGCGGTCAGGTACTCGCTGAGGCGCGCCGACGCCGTCAGCATCGCCAGGCCGCGGGCCTGGAGACGGCCGCGCCAGTCGGTCAGGGCGGCGCCCAGCGTGTCGGTGCCGCCCGCCGACCGGACCTGGTCCACCACCAGGGCTATGCGCGCCAACGGATAGCCGCCGCGGCGCAGGAGGTGGGCCAGCTCCGCGTCGCGGACGTCCTCGGCGCGGAACAGCCGGTAGCCCGTCGCTTCCCGTTGCGGGACCAGGACTCCTGCCTCCTCCCACGCCCGGAGCGTCGCCGGCGTGACGCCCAGGCGCCGGGCCAGCTCGCCGATCGTGCGCGGCTCCAGCACCGGTTCGACGTCGGTCAGGTCGGCCACCGCGCCGCTCACCGAGTCCAGCGTCGCGCGGTCGCGCAGCAGTTGCTCGTGGCCGCGGTCGATCGTCAGCAGCACGTCGTCCAGCGAGCCGGCGTGCACGGCGTTCATGATCCGGCCCGCCACGGCGTGCCCGTAGGCGGGGATCAACGCGACGAACGTGCGCAACGCGGCCGCGTGCACCTCGGTGTAGACGCGGTAACCGGACGGCGTGCGCTCGGCCGGCGGCAGGAACCCCGACTCCTCGTAGTTGCGCACCGCCTGGGCCGACAGGCCGTGCTCGCGAGCTAGGTCGGATGGTCGCACGGTTGAGACTTTAGGCGATGCCAAATGGTCAGATCGCGGAAAAGTCTCAACAGAGCTTTCAATGTTACGGTTGAACCACATGAGCCAGGACATTCGCGAGTTCATCACCCCCTTCACCGAGCTGCTGGCGTTCGGGGAGCCGACCCACCTCGACCACGCCCACAGCTGGATCCGCAACGAGCTGTTCGAGCAGCTCGTGGGCCTGGGCTACCGCTCGATCGCCCTGGAGAGCTGCCGGATCCGGGGCCTGCTCGTCAACGACTACGTGCACGGCGCGGATGGCGACCTTGACGTGGTCATGAAGGAAGGCTTCTCCCACACGTTCGGCGAGAACTGGCCGGCCAACCGCGAGCTCGTGAAGTGGATGCGCGAGTACAACGCCGGCAAACCGCACCACGAGCGGCTGTCGTTCCACGGCTTCGACTTCCAGACCGAGACGACCAGCGCGCCCAGCCCGCGCCCCTACCTCGAACACGCCCGCGACTACCTGGGCGAGGAGATCGACCTCAGCACCGACGACGAGAAGTGGAGCCGGGACGAGGCCGTCATGGACCTCACGAAGTCACCGGGCCAGTCGGAGGAGGCGATCAGGTTCCGCGAGATCGGCACCGGCATGCTCAAGCGGCTGCACGAGCGCAAGAGCACCGACGACGCGTGGGTGCGCGCCGAGACGTACCTGAACGCCGGGCTGAGCCTGCTCCAGTACCACCGCGAGTGCGCCGAACCGAACCCGCTGGGCGTGCGCCTCAACCGCCTGTGCCAGATGCGCGACGGCGTGATGGCCGGCAACCTGCTGGCGATCCGCCGCGAGGAGGCGGCCAAGGGACCCACGCTGGTGTTCGCCCACAACGCCCACCTGCAGCGCACCAACTCGTCGATGGAGATGGCCGGCGAACGGATCGAGTGGTTCTCGGCCGGAGCGCTCGTGGCCCCGATCCTCGGCGACCGGTACACCGTCCTCGGCGGCACGCTCGGCCGCAACGACTCCATCGGACTGGGCGAACCGGACAAAGCAACCCCGGAAGGTCAGCTCCAGACCAGGTTCACGACCTGGGGCATGACCAGCGACAAGCCGGAGGGTCCGCGCCGCACCGACCTCGGCGGCGACCCGATGCTGAAGATGGCGCACTTCCCGCTCGACCAGCACCTCATGAACGGGGTCGACGCGCTGCTGCACGTCAGGGTTGGTCGTCCAGCGACGCGGTGATCCACGGCGCGATCGGCAGGTCGCGCGTCTCGCACTCGATGGCCAGCTTCAACGTCCACCGCAGGGCTTGTAAGACCACGGTCGCGAGCTCCTGCGGCTGGCCGTTGGCCAGCGCGATCTCGATCTGCTCCGAAGCCGCGTCCTGGTCGCCGTGCACCTCGGCCAACAGGGCGCGGATCGCCGTGCGGACGGGCGGGTCGGCGTCGTCGATCTGGACCTCGTTGCCTTCCTCGTCGAACACCTGCATCTTGACCGGGGTCGCGCCGCCGGAACCGAGCGCGCTGACCATGCTGCTGCACTCGGCGAACAGCAGCAGCACCAGCTCACGGATCTCCTCGTTGCCCTCGGGAGACCCGCTGAGGTACCCGGTCACGAGGTCCACCGCCACAGCGTCTTCCCCGGCCCTGGCGGCAGCCAGCGCCTCGCCGGCGACGGCCGTCAGCCGCGCCCAGCGATCTGGATCCTGTGGTGGTCTCACAGGTACTGCCTACCGCGCGGTGTCACGCGTTCGCAATGCCCCATCTTGATCAGAGTCATACCCCGGTACCTCACTCCGCAGGTCAATGTGCGAATCAGCGGATCGACCTAGCATCGGCTGGTGTTCCGCGCGTTGTACCGGACCGTTCTCGGTCCCGATCGCACCCGAGTCCTCGCCAGGGCCTTCGGGCGGTGGCGCGTCCCGGTCCACGCCGCACTGATCATCTACGCGTTCGTGTGGGGGATCGTCGCGAGCGCCAACTACGTGCGGCAACAGGACTCGGACGGCTGGTGGGTCGTCATCTTCCTGTCGACCGTCGTGCCGTACGTGCTGCTGATCCGCTCGCCGCTGTACGCCTGGCGGGTGGCCGCGCTGGGCTTCTACTGGGTCGGTCTGCTGTGCGTGGGCGACGGGGCCGCGGCGTTCCAGTACTGGACGGCGATCCCGCTCGTCGTGGCGGTCGCCGCCTTCTACTCGCGGCCGATCGTGATCACCGCCACGTTGGTCAGCGCGGTGCTGGTCGCCGTCACCGAACGGCAGGCCGCCGACCTCGCGTTGTTCGTGCCGATGCTCGCCGCGGTCGTCTACCTCTTCGGTGCGCGTGGCCGAGCCGAACGGGAGCTGGAGGAGGAGCGTTCCTCCAACGCCGCCCTTGAGGAACGAGCCCGCATCGCACGGGAGATGCACGACGTCGTGGCGCACCACATGTCGATGGTGGTGGTGAGGTGCGAAACCGCGCCTTACCGCCTCAAAGGACTGAGCGACGAGGCCCAGCAGGAGTTCGCGGAGCTCGGCGAGGCCGCGCGTGAGGCGATCACCGACATGCAACGCCTGCTGGGCGTGCTGCGGACCAACGGCGAGGCCCCTCAACGCGAACCGCAGCCCGGCATCAGCCGCATCCCCGAGCTGGTGCGGCCCGGCGACGAGGCTGAGGTGGACGTGGACGACGTTCCGGAGGCCGTCGGCCTCACCGCGTACCGGATCGTGCAGGAGGCGCTCACGAACGCCACCAGGCACGCGCCCGGCTCGCGGGCGTCCGTCCACGTGCACCGCGACGGGAACCGGCTGGACGTGCTGGTGCGCAACACCGCGGGCGGGCCGTCGAGGGGCGGCGGCAGCGGGCAGGGACTGGTGGGGATGCGCGAACGCGTCGCGGTGCACGGTGGCACGCTGACCGTGAAGTCGACCGAGGACGGCGGGTTCGTGGTGCGGGCGAGGATTCCCTTGGGGGACAAGTGATCAGGGTGGTCGTGGTCGACGACCAGGAGATGGTGCGCGAGGGCTTCTCCGCGTTGCTCGACGCGCAGGACGACATCGAGGTCGTCGGATCCGCGGGCGACGGGGTGCAGGGCGTCGCGCTCGCACGTGCGGTCGAACCCGACGTCGTGCTGATGGACATCCGCATGCCCGAGATGGACGGACTCACCGCGACGCGGTTGCTGATGGACGGCTCCGCGTCGACGAAGGTGCTGGTGCTGACCACGTTCGACCTCGACGACTACGTCTACGAGGCGTTGCAGGCCGGGGCGAGCGGGTTCCTGCTCAAGCACGCTCCCGCCCGTGAGCTGCTCAACGCCGTGCGCGTGGTGGCCGCTGGGGACGCGCTGCTGGCGCCGTCGATCACCAAGCGGCTGATCGAGGACTTCGTGCGCTCCCGCCGGGCGGAACGGGTGCGGCCGGCGCGGCTGTCCGCGCTGACCGAACGCGAGACCGAGATCCTCGTGCTGATCGCGCAGGGCCTGTCGAACTCCGAGATCGCGGCTCTGCTGGTGCTCGCCGAGCAGACGGTGAAGACGCACGTGAGCCGGGTGCTGATGAAGCTCGGCCTCCGCGACCGCGCCCAGGCCGTGATCGCCGCCTACGAGAGCGGGCTCGTAGTACCGGGGTAATGGCGCTCTGGCGGGACGATCCGGGGTCCGTGGTCTTCCTAGCTTCGGGACATGCGCCGAGCCGTCCTGTTCCTCCTGCTGATCGCCCTGCCGTCGGTCGCGCCGTCGATCGCGCAGTGGCGCACCGACGTCGCCCGCCGGGTCGCGATCGTCGGTGACCTCGCGACCGCCCGGGACGTCGTGGTCGTGGTGCCGGGGTCCGACGTGGACGTCGACCGGTTCGACCGGACGGTCGGGCGGATGGCGTCCAACCTGTACGCCGAGGCTCATCGCGACGACCTCGCGGTGATCGCCTGGCTCGGGTACCGGACGCCGCAGGGACTCGGGGTGGACGCCGTCACCGGGTCGCTGGCCCGGCAGGGGGCCGTCGCGCTGGTCGACTTCGTGCGGGCGTTGCCTTCCGACGTGCGGGTCCACGTCATCGGGCACAGCTACGGGTCGGTGGTGGTCGGGCTGGCCGCGCACGACCTGGACGTCGCCGACGTCGTGTTCACCGGGAGTCCCGGGGTGCGGGCCGGGTCGGCCTCCGAACTGGGGACCTCGGCGCGGGTGTGGGCGTTGCGGTCGGCCGGGGACTGGATGCGGTTCGTGCCCAACGTGCGGTTGTTCGACCTCGGGCACGGGACGGATCCGGCTTCCGACGCGTTCGGCGCCACGGTCTTGCGGTTCGCCGGCGGGAAGCACGACACCTACTACGAACCGGGCACCGAGACGCTGAAAGCGCTGGTCGGGATTGCGGGGAACCAGCTGTGAGGAATCCGTTCATCGACGCCGTGCGGGCGCTCGCGGTGATCACCGTCGTTCTCGGCCACTGGCTGGTCACGGCGTTGGTCGACACCCCGACCGGCATGTACATCGACAGTCCGCTCAAGCACCTGCCGTCGCTCACCCCGGTCTCGTGGGTGCTGCAGACCCTCGGCCTGTTCTTCTTCGTGGGCGGGTTCGCGGCGGCCTGCTCGAAGACGCCGTTTCTCCTGCGTCTCAAGCAACTCGCCGTGCCCACGTCGCTGATGCTGGGCTGCTGGGCGGCCGTCCTCTTCGGACTGGTCCTGCGCGGGGTCGACCAGGGCACCGCCTGGAACATCGGCTTCCTGGTCACCACGCCGTTGTGGTTCCTGGGCGTCTACCTGGTGCTGCTGGCGATGAAACCGTTGGTGCGCAAGCTGGACGAGCACTCGTGGGGTGTGCTCGTGCCGGTGGCGCTCGTGCTGGTGGTCCCGTATGCCGTGTGGTGGGCGGCCTGGCAGCTCGGGTACGCGCTCCGGCGCCGCAGCATTCCCGGGCCGCCGCTGCTCGTGGCGGGTGTGCTCGGGTACGCGTTGCTGACGACCGTCGGCGGGTATCCGGTCTCGGCGGTGGGCATTCCGGGCGAGGCCGTGTCGAACCTCAACCCGCCGAACTACGCGACGCTCGCGCTGGCGTTCGCGCAGATCGGCCTGGTGCTCACGATCGCACCTGCGCTGACCAGGCTCGGCACCGCGAAGCCGGTGCGGTGGGTGAACCGGCAGGCGCTGGGGATCTTCCTCGCGCACCAGAGCGCGCTGGTCACCGTGACGCTGGCGGTCAGCGCGTGGGGGCCGTTGCCGGGGCTCCAGCAGCCACCAGATCATCCGGACTGGGTGTGGCAGCGGCTGCTGTGGCTGCCGGTGTGCGCGGTCGTGACCTGGGGATGGCTCCGAGCACTGCGAGGCCGATCGCCACGGCGTGCAGCACCACCACCGGAGGAGCCGGGTCCAGCGCCAGCATCGGCGGTACGCACGCCAGTGCCGTGAGCAGCCAAGGCAGACGGGTGTCGCAGCTGCCGGTGCGGGCCGTGTGGATCAGGTACCAGCCGAGCAGCAGGTGGATGAGGTTCTGCAACGGGTCGACCGGCAGCAGCACCAGCATCCCGTCGCCGAGGAAGCCGCTCACCACGAACCCGAGCACGCCGAGCGTCCCGAACGACACCCCCATCGCCGTGGCGAGGCGGGTGCGGTGCGACTCGTGCGCCAGCCGGTGCACCCGGATCAGGCGCCGTTCGAAGCGGTGGAACACCAGGATCAACGGCACGAGCGCGAGCACCAGCCAGATCGGCGCCTGGGTCAGGCCGAGCAGCCCGACCAGCGCGCCGACGCCCGCCAGGTACGCGAGGTACACCGTCATCGGCGCCCGCCGGGCGAAGTCCACGACGTGCCACGACCGGCCGTCGAGCCAGGTGGTGAGGCGTTCGCGGGCCAGCAGCGCCAGGCACACCTGCGCCACGCCGAGCACCATCATCGACCGCGGGTAGTCGCTGAAGAACACCAGCGCGGGCACCGTGACCGCACCCAGGGCGGCCAGCAGCCGGCGCGACAACCGCGTCAGCGTGCCGTCCGCGTAGAAGAACCCGATCTGCTGCATCAGCAACGCGCCGACGATCAGGTTCACGTACCCGCCGGTCTTCCAGTCCGTCGACGTGCGCGCGACCTCGACCGCCGTCGTCACCAGCACCAGCACGAACGGCGTGGTGCGGCGGAAGTGCTCGTGCAGCCACGCGGCCGCGGGCGCCGCCGCCACCGCGAGCAGGTAGACCCCGAGGAACCACAACGGATGCGTGATCAACCGGCTGTACGCGTCGACCTTCACGTCGAGGAGGTTGAGAGCCGCGAACAGCACCACCCACAGCAGCACGAACGCGAGCACCGGCCGCAGCAGCCACGACGTCCGGCTCGACACCCAGCAGCCGAACCCGCCCCGGTGCTCCTGCCAGCTGCGCAGGTTCGCGTGCCCGCCGGCGAAGAAGAACAACGGCACCGCCTGCAACGCCCACAGCCACGGAGTGCCGGACCCGCGCAGGTGCGCGAGCGTCGCCACCGTCTCGCCGAGCACCAGCAACGTGAGGCTCAGCAACCGCAGGAACGTCGCGTACCTGTCCTGCTCCGCGTTCTGCAGCACCTCCGGCAACGGCGCGCTGGCGTCGCGGCGACGGCCGTGCAGCCGGGCCAGCAGCAGGAACACCACGACCGCGCTGCCGAACGCCCACGCCACCACGGGTTCGTGGCCGGGCGCACCCCACCGTTGCCGCCACGAGTTGAACTTCAGGCCCAGCGCGTAGGTCGTCGCGACCGCGTGGCAGCTCTGCTCGGCGCCGCGCGGGTTCAGCCGGCACTGGGTGTGCAGGTCGGTCGTGAGCCGGTCGTCCAGCGCCTTGCGCGCCTGCGGACCGAGCGGATCGCCCTTGTGGTCGGCATAACGCAACAGGTCGTAGCCCAGGTCGTGCGCCCGGCACGCCGCGCTGAAGTCCCACTCCGTGTCCCCGGCCGGGCCCGAGCAGCCACCGTCCTTGTCGACCACCCTGAGCGTGCCGTCCGGCGCGGTGATGGTCTTCGGGTCGCGGCCCATCTCCCGGGCGAAGTCGCCGGGCAGGTTCAGGTACGGGTCGTGCGTCGCGGACGGCGAGACGAACGCGTTGACGGCGTTGGCCGCGGCGATCACGTCGGCACTGGGCGGGATCCCGCTGTCGCCGGTGGCCGGGCGGGAGGCGATCACCCCGCAGACGAACACCGCGAGCGTGATCACCGTGAACCGGAACCAGGCCGGGAGTCGGAGGAGGAGTGTGCGAGCGCCCATTGTCGCGCCAGGTTACGGAAGGGTCTCGGCTGATCGCCAGTTCGCCAGGTCAGGCGTACGCCATCCGTCGATCGGATGATGCCGGCCCACGACACGGATGATGTTGCTCGTCCGTTGAGAAGGACACGCTTGCAGTATGAAACGGCTGCTCACACCTGACCTGGCACGCGGCGGGATGCTCGCGCTGATCGCGCTGGCGAACTCGGCCGTCTACCTCCACGGCCGTCCGTACGGAGTGCGTCAGCACATCGTCGAGACGGGGTTCGCCGACCACGTGGTCAGCTTCTTCGTCGTCACGTTCGTCGACGCCCGCGCGTACCCGATGTTCGCCTTCCTGTTCGCTTACGGCGTCGCGAAGATGGCGCCCGAGCGGGCCAAGTCGCGGGGTCGCTGGCTGATCGCGTTCGGGTTCCTGCACGCGCTGCTGCTCTTCCCCGGCGACGTGCTCGGCCTGTACGGCGTGCTCGGGTTCGCGGTGATCGCGATGACCAGGTGGAAGGACCGCACGCTGCTAGTGGCCGCCACCCTCTGGCTGGGCGTGACCGCGCTGGTCGTGGGGCAGGCGTACTCGGTGCCGCCGAACGGTCATCGGTCGTACTTCCTGTCGTTCGAGACGACCGACGCGCTGGCCGCGATGGAGATGCGGCCGCTGGAGTGGCTGCTGGTCCCGTTCGGCCTCGTCGGGGTCGGCGCGGCCGCGATGATGGGCGTGTGGGCGGCCCGTCGTGACGTGCTCGCCTCGCCCGACCGGTACCGGAGGCTGCTGCGGCACGTCGCCGGGTGGGGCATCTCGATCGCGGTGCTCGGCGGGGCGCCCAGCGGCCTCGCGGTCGCGGGGGTGCTGCACGTCGACGAGCCGTCGCGGCTGGCGGGACTGGCCGCGCTGCACGCCGTCACCGGGATCGCGGGCGGGCTCGGGTACGCGGCGCTGATCGCGTTGATCTCGCTGCGGGTGCGCGCCGACAGCCCCGTCGTGCGGGCGATCGCGGCCTGCGGGGAGCGGTCGCTGAGCTGCTACCTCTTCCAGTCCGTCGTGTTCGTGCTGCTGTTCGTGCCGTACACGCTGGGGCTGGGCGCGCACCTCGGATCCGCCGCGACCGCGCTGGTGGCGCTGGCGACGTGGCTCGTGTCGGTGCTGCTGGCCGACCTGCTGCGCCGCCGCGGTCAGCGGGGACCTGCCGAGGCGTTGCTGAGCAGTGTGCGCAGGCTGCAAGGATCTTCGGCGTGATGTCCATGGTGGAGCAGGAACGCCGGTGGAACCAGGTGTGGGCCCTCGTACCGGGTGGTCTGCTGGCCCTGGCGACGGGTGTCTACCTGGTGGCGCGGCCGGTCTCGCTGGTGCCGCTCGCCGTCGTCGGCGCGCTGGTGCTGTGGCACTGGTGGTTCGTGATCGCGCACCCGTCGTGGCTGGAGCGGCGGACCGTGCTGATGCTCCTGTACTTCGCCGGAGTGCTGGCCGGGACCGTCGTGTTGCTCAAGCACGACGGGGTGTTCACGATCTTCGTCGCCGCCTGCTACGGCCTCGCGTTCCTGACCTTGCCGGGCTGGCTCGCCTATGCGGGCGCGGTGGTCGTGGGCGGGTTGTGGCTGGTGCCGCAGGGCACCGACCTCAAGGCGGCCGCCCTGATCAACCTCGGCGTGACCACCCCGATGGCGATCCTGGTCGGCTGGATCATCCGCGTGATGGAACGCGAGGTCATCCGCCGCCGCGAGATGAACGAGCGCGTCCTCGCGTTGTCCGAGGAGAACGCCCGGCTCCAGGTGCTCGCCGAACGGGCCCGCGTGTCGCGGGAGATGCACGACACCGTCGCCCAGGGCCTCACCGGCATCGTGACGCAGCTCGAGGTGGCCGAGGCGTTGAAGCCCGCCGACGACGCGGTGCGCGGCCGCATCGCCACCGCCCGGCGGCTGGCCCGCGACAGCCTGGTCGAGGTGCGCCGGTCGATCGAGGCGCTGCGGCCCGGCCCGTTGCAGGACGGCCGGCTGAGCGAGGCGGTGGAACGGGCCGTGGACGCCTGGCGTTCCGAGCACGGCGTGGTGGCGACCTGCACGGTCACCGGCTCCGCCCGGCCGTTGAGTGCGGACACCGAGGTGGCCGTGCTGCGCTCCGCCCAGGAGGCCCTCGCGAACGCGGGCAGGCACGCCCGTGCCGAGCGGGTGGACGTCACACTGTCGTACATGGAGGACGTGGTGGTGCTGGACGTCATGGACGACGGCGTGGGCTTCGACCCGTCGGTGCGCGGCTTCGGCCTCACCGGGATGGAGGAACGCGTGGCGCTGCTCGGCGGCACCGTGACCGTGGAGTCGGCCCCCGGCAACGGAACCGCCGTGAACGTCACCCTGGACGCGCGATGATCCGCCTCGTGGTGATCGACGACCACCCGGTGGTCCGCGACGGCCTGCGCGGCATGCTCGGCACCCAGGAGGACTTCGAGGTCGTGGGCGAGGCGGCGAGCGGCACGGAGGCGCTGACCGTGATCGCCGCCGTGCGCCCGGACGTGGCCGTGACCGACCTCCGGCTGCCCGCTCCGAGCGGGGCGGACCTCGTCCGGCAGATCCGTTCGTGCGCGCCATCGACGCGGGTGCTGGTGCTGACGACGCACGACACCGACGCCGACGTGCTGCCGACGATCGAGGCCGGCGCCATCGGCTACCTGCTGAAGGACGCGCCCCGCGACGAGCTGTTCCGCGCGGTGCGGGCGGCGGCGCGGGACGAGACGGTCCTGTCGCCCTCGGTCGCGGCGCGGCTGGTGCGCAAGGTGCACGCGCCGGTGCCCGTGTCGGCGTTGAGCGCCCGGGAACGCGAGGTGCTCGCGCTGGTCGCGCGGGGGAAGACGAACCGCGAGGTGGGGGCCGCGCTGCACATCAGCGAGGCGACGGTGAAGACGCACCTGCAGCACGTCTACGCGAAGCTGGAGGTGCCGGACCGGGCGTCAGCCGTGTCGGCCGCGCACCGGCGGGGGTTGATCTAGGTCGCGGCCGTGTCGGGCGTCCGCGAGGCGAGGTCGCCTACGTCGCGACGACCGCGGGCGTCAGCGACGCGAGTGCCATCCTCGACAACAGCGCGGCCATCTGGTCCCGGTCGAGGTGGGCGCTGTGCGGCGTCGAGTTGATCAGCCCGAACACGGCGTGCGCGGCGGCACGGGCGGTCGGCTCGTCGAAGCCCGGCACCGTGCGCCGGATCGTCTCCACCCACACCTCGACGTACCGCCGCTGTAAGGCCCGCACCCGACGGCGGTCGGGGTCGGTGAGGTTCGCGAGGTTGCGCATCTGCACGGTGATGAGCGCCGGGTCGTCCAGCGCGAAGTCGACGTGCCACCCGATGAGCTCCCGCAACGCCTCGTCCGCGTCGGAGGCGGCGTCCACCCGGGACTGACCGCCGTCGAGCAGCCGCTCGGAGATCGACGTCAGCATCTCGCCGAGCATCGCGTCCTTGCTGCGGAAGTGCCGGTAGAGGGCCGGGCCGGAGATGCCCACGGCCGCACCGATGTCGTCGATGCCCACGCCGTGGAAGCCGTGGCGTGCGAACAGCTCGGCCGCGGCGTTGAGGATCTGGTCCCGACGTGAGGGTTTGTCGACCACGGAAGGAGGTTAGCAGGCGTTTACCTGACCTCGGGTCCCACAATTCGAGGGCCGGAGCAACCCGGTGCGGCGACGGGCGTCCTCTGAGTGGTTGAACCAATCTGAACTCTGGGGGAGTTCCATGATCAAGGCATTGCTGTGCACCGCTGTCGCCGGAGTGGTCGCCTTCTCGGGCGCATCCGTCGCGAACGCCGCCGAGCCGGCGCCGATCGACATCCGGATGATTCTGGGCGACTCGCCCATGGCCTACGAGTACGTCGACGTGGGTGGAACGCACTGGACTTCCAGGCGTGGCTTCGACTTCTCGGTGCGGCTCACGGACATCGGGGACGAGAACGAGCAGGGCGTGACCGTGTTCCTCTCCGTGCCGGACGAGCTCGACGTCCAGGCGCGGGGTGACGGCTGGACGTGCGGGGACACCGAGGGCGGCATCGACTGCCGCCACTCCGACCTCGTCGTGCCGGGTGAAGCGTGGCCGGACCTGCACTTCCGGGCGCAGCCGCTCGACTACGTCCGCGACACGATCGACGTCTACGCCACGACGGGTGATTACGCGGCGTCGCACGAAGGCGTGACGTATCACCTCGACGCCAGCGTCTGACCGCAGCCGCTACGGCCGGCGCACCACGAAGCAGGAGCCCTATCCGGGGCTCCTGCTTTTTTCATGCCCCGGATGGGTGGAATTTCCGCAGGTGCAAAGCCTGATTGTTGACTATTGACGAATACTTCACACAGGCCTTACCCGTGAGTAACCATTGCCGTGCAATGCATCACACCCTGCGGCCCCTTCGGGAGTCTTCGATGCGTCCTGCTCACTTCATCGCCTCGGTGGTCACCGCCGCCGCGGCCGTCATCGCGCTCGCCAACCCCGCGAGCGCCGCACCGACCAACTACGTCGCGCTCGGCGACTCCTACGCCTCCGGGCTCGGGACCGGCAGCTACGACGGTGGCAGCGGCGCCTGCAAGCGCGGCCCGCTCGCCTATCCAGCCCTGTACGCGGCGGCGACAGCCCCGGCGACGTTCAGGAGCGTCGCCTGCTCGGGAGCTAAGACCGGTGACGTCATCAGCCAGGCCAACACCCTGACGGCGGCCACCAACCTCGTCACGGTGCAGGTCGGCGGCAACGACGCCGGCTTCACCGATGTGATCACCACCTGCACGTTCGGGTCCGACCAGGACTGCGTCAATCGGGTGAACACGGCCAAGATCTACGCCGCGAACACGCTTCCCGGGCTGCTCAACAACGTCTACGGCACCATCAAGGCGAAGTCGCCGTCGGCGCGCGTGGTCGTGCTCGGCTACCCGCGCATCTACAAGGTGCCGGGCTCCTGCAACGTCGGGCTGAGCGACACCAAGCGGGCCGCGATCAACTCCGGCAGCGACGCGTTGCACGCCACCATCAGCGCGCGGGCCGGGGCGGCCGGGTTCACCTACGTCGACGTGCGCGGGGCGTTCACCGGGCACGAGATCTGCTCGTCCAGCTGGTGGCTGAACAGCCTGAGCTGGCCGGTCGACGAGTCGTACCACCCGAACCGGGCCGGCCACGCGAGCGGCTACCTGCCCGCTCTTCGGGCCGTCATCGGGTGAGGTATTCCGGAACGTGAGAGTGTCTGAACAGGTGCTTGACCTGCGTTCGGGTCACTCTCAAGCCGTACCGGTGGACCGCTAGGTTAGCGGGCGCTAACATGAAGAAGTTAACGCCCGCTAACCTGAGGTCTGGGGAGCATGGACGCACCTGTCCTGCGCAGCGCCGCCGAGCCGTCGGACCGCTACGCCAAGGAGCACGCCGCGCTCGTCGACGAGCTGCGGAGCAAGCTCGCCACCGCCGCGCGAGGCGGTTCCGAGAAGGCACGCCAGCGGCACGTCGACCGCGGCAAGCTGCTGCCGCGCGACCGCGTCGACACGCTGGTCGACCCCGGTTCGCCGTTCCTCGAACTGTCGCCGCTGGCCGCCAACGGCATGTACGGCGACGAGGCACCGGCCGCGGGCATCATCACGGGCGTCGGACGGGTGTCCGGCCGTGAGTGCGTGATCGTCGCGAACGACGCCACGGTCAAGGGCGGCACCTACTACCCGGTCACGGTCAAGAAGCACCTGCGCGCGCAGGAAGTGGCGCTGCAGAACAACCTTCCGTGCATCTACCTCGTCGACTCCGGCGGCGCGTTCCTGCCGAAGCAGGACGACGTGTTCCCCGACCGCGAGCACTTCGGCCGCATCTTCTACAACCAGGCCACGATGTCCGCGAAGGGCATCCCGCAGATCGCGGCCGTGCTCGGCTCGTGCACCGCCGGTGGCGCGTACGTGCCGGCCATGTCCGACGAGGCGATCATCGTCCGCAACCAGGGCACGATCTTCCTCGGCGGCCCGCCGCTGGTGAAGGCCGCCACGGGTGAAGTGGTGAGCGCCGAGGACCTCGGCGGCGGCGACCTGCACTCGCGCACGTCCGGCGTCACCGACCACCTGGCCGAGAACGACGCGCACGCGCTGCGGATGGTCCGGTCGATCATCTCGACGCTCGGCCCGCGCGTGCAGCGGCCGTGGGACGTCACGCAGACCGAGGCCCCGGCCGTCACGGACGATCTCTACGGTGTCGTGCCGACGGACTCCCGGACGCCGTACGACGTGCGCGAGGTGATCGCGCGGGTCGTCGACGGCTCGAAGTTCCAGGAGTTCAAGAAGGAGTACGGGCAGACGCTCGTCACCGGCTTCGCGCGCATCCACGGCCACCCGGTCGGCATCGTCGCGAACAACGGCATCCTGTTCGGCGAGTCGGCGGTCAAGGGCGCGCACTTCATCCAGTTGTGCGACAAGCGATCCATCCCGCTGGTGTTCCTGCAGAACATCACCGGCTTCATGGTCGGCCGCGAGTACGAGGCGGGCGGCATCGCCAAGCACGGCGCCAAGATGGTGACCGCGGTGGCGTGCGCGCGCGTCCCGAAGTTCACCGTGATCATCGGCGGCAGCTTCGGCGCCGGCAACTACTCGATGTGCGGCCGGGCGTACTCGCCGCGCTTCCTGTGGATGTGGCCCAACGCGCGCATCTCCGTGATGGGCGGTGAACAGGCGGCGTCCGTGCTCGCGACGGTCCGTCGTGACCAGCTCGGCGACGAGTGGTCCACAGAGGACGAAGAGGCGTTCAAGGCGCCGATCCGCCAGCAGTACGAGGACCAGGGCAACCCGTACTACTCGACCGCGCGGCTGTGGGACGACGGCGTGATCGACCCGCGCGACACCCGCACGGTGCTCGGCCTCGCGTTGTCCAGCGCGGCCAACGCCCCCATCGACGATGTTTCCTACGGCGTCTTCCGGATGTGATCATGTTCGACAGCGTTCTGGTGGCGAACCGCGGGGAGATCGCGGTCAGGGTGATCCGCGCGCTGCGGTCGCTCGGGATCCGTTCCGTCGCCGTCTACTCCGACGCGGACGCCGAGGCGTTGCACGTCAAGCTCGCCGACGAGGCCGTGCGGATCGGACCCGCCGCGGCCCGTGAGAGCTACCTGTCCATCGAGAAGATCGTGGCCGCCGCCGTTTCCACTGGCGCACAGGCGATCCACCCCGGCTACGGCTTCCTCGCCGAGAACACCGCGTTCGCCGCGGCCTGCGACGCGGCGGGCATCGTGTTCGTCGGGCCGCCCGCGTCGGCGATCGACGCGATGGGCGACAAGATCCGCGCGAAGCTCACGGTGTCGGCGGCGGGCGTGCCCGTGGTGCCGGGCCGCACGCGCGAGAACATGTCCGACGACGAGATCGTCGAGGCCGCCGGCGAGATCGGTTTTCCCGTGCTGCTCAAGCCTTCCGCGGGCGGTGGCGGCAAGGGCATGCGGCTCGTGCACGAGGAGTCGGCGCTGCGCGAGGCGATCGAGTCCGCCCGGCGGGAGGCGCGCGGCTCGTTCGGTGACGACACGCTGCTGATCGAGCGGTTCATCACGAACCCGCGCCACATCGAGATCCAGGTCCTGGGCGACGCGCACGGCACCGTGATCCACCTCGGTGAGCGCGAGTGCAGCCTCCAGCGCCGCCACCAGAAGATCATCGAAGAGGCGCCCTCGCCGTTCCTCACGCCCGAGGTGCGCGAGGCCATGGGTTCCGCCGCGGTCGACGCGGCGAAGTCCGTCGGGTACGTCGGCGCGGGCACGGTCGAGTTCATCGTGGACGGTGCTTCGGGCGACTACTTCTTCATGGAGATGAACACCCGCCTGCAGGTCGAGCACCCGGTGACCGAGATGGTCACGGGCGTCGACCTCGTGGAGTGGCAGCTCCGCGTCGCGTCCGGAGAACCTCTGGACCTGAAGGTCGAGCTGACCGGGCACTCGGTCGAGGCCCGCGTCTACGCCGAGGACCCGGCGCGTGGGTTCCTGCCGACCGGCGGCCGCGTGCTGGCGTTGAGCGAACCGGCCGACGTCCGCGTGGACTCCGGTCTGTACGAGGGACTCGTCGTCGGTTCGGACTACGACCCGATGCTCGCCAAGGTGATCGCGCACGGCCGCACCCGCGAAGAGGCACTCCGCAAGCTGGATCACGCGCTCGGCAAGATGGTGCTGCTCGGCGTCACGACGAACATCCCGTTCCTGCGCGCACTCCTGCGTGACGAGGACGTGCGATCCGGCGCCCTGGACACCGGTCTGGTGGAACGGAAGCTGGACGCGCTGACGTCCGCCGAGATCCCCGACGAGGTGTACGTCGCGGCCGGCCTGGAGCGTTCGCTCCAGCCGCACGGCGACGACCCGTGGGACCAGCCCGGCGGCTGGCGCGTCGGTGAGCACGCCTGGACGACCTGGCGGATCAACGACGTCGACGTGCGCGTGCGCGGCGAGGAGGTCGTGGTCGGCGCTGGAGAACCCGTGCGCGCCAAGGCCCGCCGCGAAGGTGCAGACCTGCTCGTCGGCTCCCGCCGGTACGCGATGGCCCGCGAGGGCGACGTGCTGTGGCTGGGCCACGACGGCGCCTCCTGGGCGTTGGTCGAGGCCGAGTTCCTGGTCGGCGCCGCCGAGGGGGCTGCGGCTTCCGGCGGTCCGGTGAAGTCCCCGATGCCCGGCACCGTGCTCGTGGTTCGAGCGCAGCAGGGCGAGGAAGTGACCGCCGGTCAAGCGTTGTTCGTGGTCGAGGCCATGAAGATGGAGCACACCGTGACCGCACCGGTCGACGGCGTGCTCGCCGAAGTGAACGTGCAAGCAGGCCAGCAGGTCAGACTCGACCAGGTGCTGGCCCTCGTCGTCTCTCACGAGGAGTGACAGTGATGTTGGACTTCAGGCTCCCGAGCGAGTACGAGGACCTGCGCAAGACCGTCGAGGAGTTCGCCCGCGACGAGGTGGCGCCGGTCATCGGCGACTTCTACGAGCGCTGCGAGTTCCCGTACGAGATCGTCGCGAAGATGGGGCAGATGGGCCTGCTCGGCCTGCCGTTCCCCGAGGAGCACGGCGGCATGGGCGGCGACTACTTCGCCCTGTGCCTGACGCTGGAGGAGCTCGCGCGCGTCGACTCGTCGGTCGCGATCACGGTCGAGGCCGCCACCTCGCTGGGCGCCATGCCGATCTACCGCTTCGGCACCGACGCGCAGAAGGCCGAGTGGCTGCCTTCCCTGACGTCCGGCGAGAAGCTCGGCGCGTTCGGCCTCACCGAGCCCGGCTCCGGTTCCGACGCGGGCGCCCTCGCCACCACCGCCCGCCTCGACGGCGACGAGTGGGTCATCAACGGCACCAAGGCGTTCATCACGAACTCCGGCACGGACATCACCGGCCTCGTCACCGTCGCCGCCGTCACGGGCACCCTCCCGGACGGCCGCAAGGAGATCTCCTCGATCATCGTCCCGTCCGGCACCCCGGGCTTCACGGTGTCGAAGAAGTACTCCAAGGTCGGCTGGAGCGCCTCCGACACCCGCGAACTGTCCTTCCAGGACTGCCGGGTGCCCGCCGCGAACCTGCTCGGCGAACGCGGCCGCGGCTTCGCCCAGTTCCTGCGCACCCTCGACGAGGGCCGCGTCGCCATCGCCGCGCTGTCGGTCGGCCTCGCCCAGGGCTGCGTCGACGAGTCGGTCCGCTACGCCCGCGAGCGCGAGACGTTCGGGAACAAGATCGGCACGTACCAGGCGATCCAGTTCAAGCTGGCCGAGATGGAGGCCCGCGTGCACACCGCGCGCCTCGCCTACTACGAGGCCGCGTCCCGGATGCTGCGCGGCGAGCCGTTCAAGAAGCAGGCCGCCATCGCGAAGCTCGTCTCGTCCGAGGCCGCGATGGACAACGCCCGCGACGCCACGCAGATCTTCGGCGGCTACGGCTTCATGAACGAGTACCCGGTCGGCCGGTTCTACCGCGACGCCAAGATCCTGGAGATCGGCGAGGGCACCTCCGAGGTGCAGAAGATGCTGATCGCCCGCGAGCTCGGTTTTTAGGCACTGTCCTGCGAGTTCGTCAGGTGAGAGACGGGGGCCCTCGGCCGCCGCTCTCGCCCGGCGAGACTTGCAGGACAGGGCCTAGTCCATCTCGGCGGAAAAACTTCATTCCACCGGTCCCGAACGGCCTGTCCGGCTAGCGTCGTCTGCCTTCCGCACGAGTGTGAGGGTGCAGATGACGGACAGCCGGACAGAGCCCGTTTTTCCCGGTTTGCAGGTTCTTCTCGAGGTCATTCGCGGTCTTTGCGATCGGCCCGGCTTCTTCTACCGGAGCAAGACCGAGGAAATCGTCGGCGACCAGCCGTTGCCGCTGCTCTACCTGGAGAGCGAAGCCAGTCCGACGGCATTTCTGCGCGCTCTCGAACACCGGCTCGACGAAGGCCGGCCGGCAATTCCGCACGCCTACGTCGACGTCTCGTCGGTGACGGCGGAAGTCGCCAAGAACTGGCCTTCGGGAACGCGGGAGACGCCGCCGCTGCTGCCGTTGCTGGACGTGCTGAGCGACCGGCTGGGCGAGGTCCACGTCGGCTCGGAACGGCTCACCCGGTTCGACCACTACCGCCTGGTCGACTGGCTCACCAGCAAGCGGCTGCCGCGCAAGCCCGGCCGGGACGACCGGGCGAGCGTGATCGAGCTGCTGCGGCAGTGGACCGGCAAGACCGCGCAGGGCGGCGAGGAGGTCAACCGGGCCGTCGACGCGTTCATCCCCGGCCTGGTGACGCGGCTGGGGCTCGGGCTGGTCGCGTGGGTCGGCAGCAAGGTCGGCTTCCGGTGGCTCGCCAAGCGGGTGCCGGGCCTGTCCCGCGAGTCGAAGTGGTTCATGCGGCAGAACTTCGCGCTGCCCAACCACTCCATCGAGTTCCTCGGGTTCGCCGAACGCCTCACGCTGGGCCGGCGCGAGTCGGAGAACGAGGAGCAGATCAAGCTGCTGCTCGTGCACGCGTTCCTGGAGGACCTGCGGATCTCCTACCGGCGCAGACCCCGGTTGCTGCCGCGCAGGGCCGGCTGGCGGCGCACTGCCTACATCCCCGTGCTGCTCGACGGCGTGAGCAAGGACAACGGTGGCTGGGAGCTGCTGGAACTGATCAACGACGTCCGCAACGAGACGGGCGAGGTCGACCCGTTGCTGGTGATCGCGGCCAGCTCGGTGCAACCCGCGCTGTCGCAACGCCTCGGCGTCACGCCGGTCGCCCCGGACGAGACGGAGGAGGCGCTCGCGACGTGGCGGGAGGAGCTGCCGCGCAAACGGCAGATGCTCGCCCCGGACGCCCGCTACCTGATGATCAGGTTGCCGTTCCCCAGCCACGACAAGAAGAAGTGGAAGGGCGCGCCGCCGTTCCGGGCGGCCCCGGTGCGGTGGCTCGCCAAGTCGCGGCGGCTGGAGGCGATCATCGCGGCGATCGTCCTGGTGCTGCTCGTGCCGGGGTTCGTGACCGTGCAGAACCACTTCCAGCTGAACTGCTCGATCGTGGGCTCCGCGATCTCGCCAGGGGTCCAGACGCGGCTGATGGACGTCGACGGCAACGTCGAATGCCTGGGCTACAGCGACAACGGCGACCAGGTCTTCGGCTCGAACGAACGGCTGCGGTGGACGCAGCAGGCCGTCTTCGCGCAGAACGGCGAGGCCGAACGGCTGCACGAGACCAACCCCGCGCGCCCGCTCATCTCGTTGCTCTACTTCTCCAGCCTGACGCACAAGGACAGCAACCCGGACGCCGACCACTCGCGCGCCGAGGAGCTCGAAGGCATGCTGCTCAAGCAACGGCAGCAGAACGACAGGTCGAGCAGCGGACCGTTGCTGCGCATCGTGATCGCCAACGGCGGCGGCATGATGAAACGCGCCCACGACGTGCTGCGCGACATGATCACCCCGTTGCTGGACGAGGATCCGAGCATCATCGGCGTGATCGGCCTCGACCGCAGCGTCAAGCAGACCCAGGAGGTCATCACCTCGCTCGGGTCGCTCGGCGTGCCGACCATCGGCACCACCCTCACCGAGGCGTCGCTGCCGGACCTCTCGGCCACCTACTTCCAGCTCATCCCCGGCAACGCGCGGCAGGCGGACCTGGTGCGCCGCTACGCCCAGCACGTCGGTGCCACCAAGGTGACGATCCACCACCCGAAGCTCGGTCAGGACGACGTCTACCTCACCGACCTGGTCGGCCTGCTGGGCCAGGAGCTCGCGCGCAACCAGGTGAAGTTCCAGGCCGACGAGTGGACCGTCAGCCCGCAGGAGGTGCCGTCGCAGTGCGTCGAGGACCACTCCTCCGAGCTGGTGTTCTTCGCGGGCCGCGAGGAGGACTTCGGCGAGTTCCTGCGCGCGGTCGGCAAGGACTGCTACGACAAGAACAGGTTGCCGCGCATCGTCGCCGACGACGCGATCATCCGGTTCATCGCGCAGAAGGCCAGCCGCGTGCAGGACTCGCTGGCGGGCATGCGGGTGTCGTACGTGAGCATGGCCGGGCTGATCGTGCTGGCGGGCAAGGCGTGCGTGGCGGGCAAGCCCGATCCGTCGGCGCGCGGAGGACTGCCGCTGGACGCGTTCTGCGCGGGCTACTCGAAGCTGGCCAAGGAGATCCAGGAGTCGCCGCTGCCCGCTGAGGACCGACCGGTCAAGCCGTGGCCGGGGGAGCACATGGGCGTCGCCTACGACGCCGCCGGACTGTTCCTCGACGCCGTGACGCGCGCCTACTCGCGGCGGGCCAGCAGCACACCGCACCGCGGGGCGATCGGGGCGGAGTTCCGCGAGCTGGAGTTCTACGGGGCGACCGGGCGGACCGACTTCAAGAAGTCACGGGTGGGGGAGTCGCGCAACTTCACCATCCTGGAGGTCACCGACCTGCACGACTACGAGCAGCAGCCGACGTGCGTGTTCCTGACCGGCGATCTCTACGGTCCGGACACGCCTCGGTTGCCGAACGGGTGCCCCGCCTAGGGCTTCAGAGCTTCGGCACCGCGCGATCGATGATCGCGGCGAAGTCGGTGGACTTGGGGAGCGTCCCGAAGGCGACTCCCCAGTCCCCGCCGAGCCGCGAGGAGAGGAACGCGTCCGCCACCGCCGGATGCCCGTGCTTCACCAGCAACGCGCCCTGCAGGATCAACGCCATCCTCTCCACCACCCGGCGGGCCTGCGACTGGTCCACATCGGACAGCGCGGTGCCGAGCTCGTTCAGCGCCCGGTCGATCCGCCGGTCCACCCCGGTGACCTCGGCCAGGAACTCCTGCACCGACTCGGGTTCCTTCTGCATCGCGCGCAGCACATCGAGCGCGGCGACGTTGCCGGAGCCCTCCCAGATCGACATCAGCGGCGACTCGCGGAACAGCCGCGGCATCCCGCTGTCCTCGATGTAGCCGTTGCCGCCCAGGCACTCCAACGCCTCGGCGGCGTGCACGGGCCCGCGCTTGCACACCCAGTACTTGATCACCGCGAGCCCGAGCCGCGGCCGGTGCTGCGCGAGCCACATCGCGGTCGTGGTCGCCGCCTCCGACTCGATCGCGAGGTCCGCCAGCACGTTGCGCATGGCCGGTTGGTCGATCAGGTAGCCGCCGAACGCCTTGCGGTGCGCGGCGTGGTGCGCCGCCTGCCGGAGCCCCAGCCGCATGCCCGCCGCCGTGCCGAGCACGCAGTCGAGGCGCGTCATGTTGACCATCTCGATGATCGTGCGGACGCCCCGGCCCTCGTCGCCGATCCGGTGTGCGAACGCCTCGTCGTACTCGATCTCGGCGGAGGCGTTGGACTTGTTGCCCAGCTTGTCCTTCAGGCGCTGCAGGAAGAACCG
Source organism: Lentzea sp. NPDC058450 (assembly GCF_042721395.1). NCBI lineage: Bacteria > Bacillati > Actinomycetota > Actinomycetes > Pseudonocardiales > Pseudonocardiaceae > Lentzea > Lentzea sp. NPDC058450. Next base: position 208,780 of record NZ_JBHXLO010000012.1, on the reverse strand, counting down.
GTTGCGCGTGCCGTCGGGGAGAACGCGCGGCACGAGGAAGCACGTGAGGCCGCCGGGCGCCTGCGCCAAAGTGAGGAACACGTCCGACATCGGGGCCGACGTGAACCACTTGTGCCCGGTCAGCACGTAGCCGTCCGCGACCGGCCGGGCGATCGTGGTGTTCGCGCGGACGTCCGAACCGCCCTGCTTCTCGGTCATCGACATGCCCGCGATCAGGCCCTGCTTCGCGAGCGGCGCGCGCAGCCCGAAGTCGTAGTTCCGTGCCGTGAGAAGGGGTTCGTAACTTTCGGCCAACTCCGGCGCGACGCGCAAAGCGGGCACCGACGCGTAAGTCATCGAAATCGGGCAACCGTGGCCGGCCTCGACCTGGGACCACACGTAGAACTTGGCCGCACGCTCCAAATGCCCACCGTCGACATAGGCGTGCAAACCGTGCGTAACGGCGACGTTCATCAGTTCGTGCCACGCCGGGTGGAACTCGACCTCGTCGATCCGGTTCCCGAACCGGTCGTGGGTGTGCAGCACCGGCGGATGGGTGTTGGCGAGCCTGCCGTGCTCCTGCCACTCGTGGCTGCCGGCGAGCCTGCCCAGAGCGTGCAGTTCGGCGTCGTCGACCCAGCTGAGCAGGGCCGGATCGTCCGCGACGTCGTGACCGCTCAGCGGCGGAACCTGGTTGGTCACCTCGTGCGTTGCCATGCCTCGCACGTTACTACTCGCAAGTAACCTCGGACAGTCCACGATGAAAGATCGCTGGCCCATTCGGGCTTTTGGGCGTGCCAACGGCGCTGACGAGGAATAACGTCGCAGTCGTGAGTGACCATGGGCACAGCTCGGCCGTGTCTGCGCTGAGCGCGCAGTACGCCGCGATGCGCGAAGGTGCGCCGGTGCGGCTCGCGAAGAAGACGTCGAACCTCTTCCGGTTCCGGGCCGACCAGGCCGGCGGACTCGACGTCGGCAGGTTCGACCAGGTCCTGTCCGTGGACCCGGTCGGACGCACCGCACAGGTGCAGGGCATGACCACCTACGAGAACCTCGTCGCCGCGACACTTCCCCACGGTCTGATGCCGTTAGTGGTGCCGCAGCTCAAAACCATCACCATCGGCGGTGCGGTAGCGGGTCTGGGCATCGAGTCCACGTCCTTCCGCAACGGGTTGCCGCACGAGTCCGTGCGGGAGCTGGAGATCCTCACCGGCGACGGCGAGGTCGTCGTCTCCAAGCCGGACGACGACCTGTTCCGCGCGTTCCCCAACTCCTACGGCACGCTCGGATACGCGCTGCGGCTGGAGATCGAGCTCGAACCGGTGCGCAACTACGTGCGGCTGCGGCACGTGCCGTTCGGGTCGTTCGAGGAGTGCGCCGCCGTCATCCAGGAGGTCTGCGAGGACGGCTCGGCGGACTTCGTCGACGGCACGGTCTTCTCACGGGGTGAGATGTACCTGACGCTCGGGCACTACGCCGACATCGCGCCGTACACGTCCGACTACACCGGCAACCAGATCTACTACCGGTCGATCCAGAAACGCCGCACGGACCACCTGACGATCCACGACTACCTGTGGCGCTGGGACACCGACTGGTTCTGGTGCTCCAGGGCGTTCGGCGCGCAGAACCCCGTCGTCCGTCGCATGTGGCCGAAGCGGTACCTGCGTTCGGACGTGTACCGCAGGCTGGTGGCCAAGCACCGGCAGCTGCGGCCGCGCGTGGACGTCGAGCCGGTGATCCAGGACGTGGAGATCCCGGTCGGTGGACTCGCCGACTTCCTCGACTTCTTCGACCGCGAGATCGGCATCGCGCCGGTGTGGCTCTGCCCGGTGCGGCTGCGCGACACCACCGGCTGGCCGCTCTACCCGATGGACGCGGACACGTTGTACGTGAACGTCGGGTTCTGGTCGGAGGTCCCGGTTCGCCCGGGGGAGAAGATGGGTGACCGCAACCGGCTGATCGAGCGCGAGGTGGCGCGGCTGGGTGGCCACAAGTCGCTGTACTCGGACTCCTACTACACCGAGGACGAGTTCTGGCGGCACTACAACGGTTCGCACTACCGGTCCGTGAAGGCCCGGTACGACCAGACGAACCGCCTGCCTGATCTGTACGCCAAGTGTGTCAGGGGACGATGAATGCGGTTGGCCTCCGTTTTCCAGCGCATCACCGGTGGCGGCGACGTCCGCTTCCAGGCCTACGACGGCACCACCGCGGGACCGACCGCGGCACCGGTGTCCATCGACATCAAAACACCGGAAGCCCTGTCCTACCTGGCTTCCGCGCCAGGTGAGCTGGGCCTCGCCCGCGCCTACGTCACGGGCCACCTGGAGATCCTCGGCGACGTGCACGCGGGTCTCGCCCAGCTGTCGGACTTCTCGTTGCGCCACCTCCCGGTGCTGCAACGCATCGAGCTCGTCCGGTTCCTCGGCGGCGTCCGCCTGTCGCACAAGGTGGCCCCACCGCCGCAGGAGACCCGACTGCACGGCGTGCGGCACTCGAAGGCCCGCGACTCGCAGGCCATCGCCCACCACTACGACGTCTCGAACCAGTTCTACGAGTGGGTCCTCGGCCCGTCGATGGCCTACACCTGCGCGGTCTACCCGACTGCGGAGTCCACTTTGGAGGAAGCCCAGTTCGCCAAGCACGACCTGGTGGCCCGCAAACTGGGGCTTCGTCCGGGCATGAAGCTGCTCGACGTCGGCTGCGGCTGGGGCGGCATGGTCATGCACGCGGCGCGCGAGTACGGCGTGCGCGCCATCGGCGTCACGCTCTCCCGCAACCAGGCGGAGTGGGCGCAGAAGGCGATCGTCGACGCGGGCCTCTCCGACCTGGCCGAGGTGCGCCACCTCGACTACCGCGACGTCCGCGAGACGGGCTTCGACGCGGTGTCGTCCATCGGCCTCACCGAACACATCGGCAAGGCCAAGCTGCCCGCGTACTTCGACGCCCTGTACCGCAAGCTCAAGCCGGGCGGCCGCCTGCTCAACCACTGCATCACCCGCCCGAACAACAAGGAGAAAGCGCTCTCCGGCCCGTTCATCAACCGGTACGTGTTCCCCGACGGGGAGCTCGTCGGTCCGGGGCACCTGGTGTCGCTGATGCACGACACCGGGTTCGAGGTGCGGCACGAGGAGAACATCCGCGAGCACTACGCGCTGACCCTGGCCGCGTGGGGCCGCAACCTCGAGGAGCACTGGGACGAGGCCGTGCGCGAGGTGGGTGAGGCACGGGCGCGGGTGTGGCGGCTGTACCTCGCGGCGTCGCGGCTCGGGTTCGACCGCAACAACATCCAGCTGCACCAGGTGCTCGGGGTGAAGCTGGACGGGACGACGTCGCACATGCCGTTGCGCCCGGACTGGCTGTCCTGATCTTCGGGCGGGACTGAGGTATCGGATGGGTGATCTTCGGCAGATGTAAAGCAGCGTGCCCGGCAGATGCAAAGTCGGTCGGTACCTTGGGGCCGTGTTGGAAGGATCAAGGTACCGACCACGTCGCGCGGCCGAGCTGGTTGCGCAGGCGTTGTCAGACACCCGAGTAGTGGTGCTGAACGGCGCGCTTCAGGTCGGCAAGAGCTCGCTGGCGGCGGATGTGCTGCGCGAGTACGGAGGCGAGGCCCGGTGTCTCGATGACCTCATGACACGTGCTGCTGCGGTGGCGGATCCCTCGGCGTTCGTTCGTCACGAGGGGTTGGTGCTGATAGACGAAGTGCAACGGGTGCCGGACCTTTGGCTGGAGATCAGGCACGCGGTCGACCGGGGTCGTCGACCTGGGCAGTTCTTGCTCACTGGATCGGCAGGGCTGTTGGCGATGCGTGAACTACCGGACGCGCTGTGCGGTCGTGCCGAAGTTGTTGAAGTCTGGCCGCTCTCCCAGGGAGAGATCGACGGTGCTTCGGACGACTTCGTCGATGCTGCATTCGAGCAGGGGGACGGCCTCCGCGTTGCACAGACCACACTCCGAAAGTCGGACTATCTCGCTCGGGCCGAGCGAGGCGGATATCCGGAAGCACTCCGTCGAAGTACCTCTCGTCGTAGACAGAGGTACTTCGACGGTTATCTCTCCACCTTGATGCAGGACGTGGAGCAGGTGGCCGGCGTCAGCAAAGCGAAAGACATGCGCAGACTCGTGTCGCTGCTGGCCGCACAGTCCGGAGGGACAGTGAGCTTCAGGCGGCTTGCCGGAGGTCTCGGGGTGAGCGCGCCGACGGTCAAGCGCTACGTGGAGATCCTCGAAATGATCTACCTCGTGCGCACGATCCCGGCCTGGTCCGCCAACATCGCCACTCGCGCGGTCTCGACCCCGAAGGTGTTCTTCGTGGACTCCGGAATCGCCGCACATCTGGGTGCCGGCGACGGTGCCCTGCTCGAGAACTTCGTGCTCGGTGAACTCGCACGCCAGCTGACTTGGTCCGAGACGTTCGCGACGCTGCACCACTACCGGGATCGGGACCAGTACGAGGTCGACGCGGTCCTCGAAGACAACAGGGGCAGGGTGATCGGTATCGAGGTGAAGGCCGCGGAAACCGTCAGGACTGACGACTTCCGCGGCCTTCGTCTGCTGCAACGGCGGCTCGGAGACAGGTTCCTCGCCGGTTTCGTGCTCTACACGGGGGACTACTCGGGCAGCTTCGGCGACGGTATGACCTGTCTGCCGATCTCGGCCCTCTGGACCAGCTAGCTCAGCTGGTCCACGATCTGCTTGGCCGTGTTGGACGGGATGGCGAACCCGATCCCGACGCTGCCGGCCTCACCGCTGCTCGACGCCGGCGAGTAGATCGCCGAGTTGATCCCGACCAGCTCACCGGCCGCGTTCACCAGCGCACCACCGGAGTTGCCGGGGTTGATCGACGCGTCGGTCTGGATCGCCTGGTACGACACGGGCTGCGAGCGACGGGTCTCGCCCGGCACGGTCACCTTGCGGTCCAGCGCGGACACGATGCCGGTCGTCACGGTGCCCTGCAGGCCCGACGGCGAGCCGATGGCCATCACCGCGTCGCCGACCTTCACCGAGTCGGAGTCCGCCCACTTGATCGGGGTCAAACCCGAGGCACCGGACACCTGCAACACCGCGAGGTCCGAGGTCGCGTCGGCGTTCACGACGGTGGCGGGCAGTTCGCGGCCGTCGTTGAACTTCACCGTGATCTGGCCGCCGGCCGCGGCGATCACGTGGTTGTTGGTGAGGATCTTGCCGTCGGCGGAGAGGATCACGCCGGAGCCGAGGCCGTTGCCGACGTTCACCTGCACCACGGAGGGCAGGACGTCGGAGGCGACGGAGCTCCAGTCCAGTGTGGACGAGTTGGAGATCGTCTGCGCGGAGACGGACGAGGAGGCGGCGGGGGTGTCCGGAGAGGCGATCACCGCTCCGGTGACGCCGCCGAACAGGCCGGCGACGAGTGCCGCGGCCGTCAGCATCGGGGCCGTCCGCCGCCAGAACTTCGGCGCGGCGACGGGCTGCGGTTCCACCAGTGACCCGCTCATCGCGGGGAAGCTCTGCTCGGTCATGACTCCACGATGGACCCCGACCTTGTGAGCAACCTGTGCCGAAACCCTGGAAAACCCTGATAAGAACTAGCTGAGAAGGAGCGAAGAAACCTCTGAGGCGCGCAGCGGCGGCCCGAAGTGCGGCCCCTGCCCACCGGTCACGCCCAGGGCCGCCAGCCGGGAAGCCTCGGCGTCGGTGCGCACGTCCTCCGCGTAGAGCGGCAGCCGCAGGATCGACGCCCAGCCCAGCAACGCCTCCGAGGCGCTCGACTCCAGCCGGTTCGCGCCGGTGTCCAGGCCGTGCACGACGGTGCCGGTGAACTTCACGCCGGACAGCGGCAGCCGGCGCAGGCGGTCGACGCCCACGTTGCCGCCGTTCATCTGGTCCAGCACCAGGCCGACGCCGCGCTCGGCGAGGATCGTCAGCTCCTCCATCTGCTCGTCGTTCAGCAACGCGGGCAGGTGCTCGTGCAGTTCGAAGCGCAGCAACGACGGCGGCAGGCCGGTGCGGTCCAGCACGCGGGCCACCTCGGCGACGAGTTCGGGTTCCTGGCACAGGCGCGGCGGCAGGTCGATCGACAGCACCGGCATCCGCTCGCCCAGCGCCAGGTGCCAGTCGCCCGCGTGCCGGCACGCCTCCTCCAGGGCCCAGCTCACCAGTCGGACGATCATGCCGTTGTTCGACGACTGGTCGAGGAACGTGTCGGGGCACAGCACGCCGCGGTCCGGGTGCTCCCAGACGATCTTGGCCTCCAGCGCGAGCACCGAGCCGTCCGCGAGCGAGTAGGTCGGCAGGTAGTCGACGCGGAACTGGCCCTCCTCCAGGGCGCCGGGGATCGAGGCCGCCAGCGCGTACCGCTCCTTGTCGTGCACGTCCCGTTCGCGGTCGTACAACGCCCACTGCGCCTTGCCGTCGCGCTTGGCCCAGCCGACTGTCACGTCCGCCGCGCGCAGCAGGTCCGTCGCGTCACCGCCGCGGGCCGCGCGGGCCACGACGCCGATGCTGGTCGTGACGCCGACGCCGTGCCGGCCGATCCAGATCGGTTCCTCCAGCAACGCCGTGAACTCCTCGACCAGCGCCACGACGCTGCGCACGTCCTGGGGGTCGCGCACCAGCACGGCGAACTCGTCCTCGCCGATCCGGGCGACCCGCGCGACCTCCTCGGTGAACACCGACCGCAAGTGCCTGGCGACGTGCATCAGCACCCGGTTGCCGGCTTCGTGCCCGAACGCGTCGTTCACGCCGCGGAACCCGTCGATGTCGACCTGCACGAGCGCGAGGGTCTCCGGACCCTTCGACCCGACCGCGCCCTCCAGCCAGCCGAGGAACTGCGCGCGGTTCGGCAGGCCCGTCTGCACGTCGTTGAGGCTCTGCCGGACGAGCTGCGTCTGCAACGCCCGCATCTCGCTCATGTTCTCGATCATCGTGACGAGGTACGGCGGGGTGCCGTCGCCCTCGCGCACCACGGAGATCGCCATGTGCGTCTGGATCGTCTCGCCGTCGCTGCGGACCATCCGCTTCTCGACGCGGACGTTGTCGTGCTCGGACGCGATCAGCTGGATGGTCAGCTCGCGCAGCCCCGCGCGGTCGTCCGGGTGCACGAAGTCGCGGCCGCTCATCTGGCGGACGTCGTCGTGCTTGTAGTCGAGCATCGCGAGCATGGCCTCGTTGACGTCGATGATCTCGCCCTTGAGATCGCTCACGACGATGCCGAACGCCGAGCTCTCGAAGATCGCCCGGAACTTCGCCTCGCTGGCCCTGACCGCGCTCTCGGCCCGGCGCATCGCGGTGATCGCGGCCGTGCGGCTGATCTCCTGCTGGTCGAGCGTGCGGTCGCGCAGCCCCTCGGCGTACCCGGCGGCGAGCGCGGCCAGTTGGGCCGGCGTCAGCGCCGTGTGCTCACCGAGGTGCGCGAGGGTGGCCTCCAGCGTGGCGGAGGAGATGAAGTCGTGCTCGACCATGGACCGGCCGACCTGCCGCGCCTCGTTCACCCCGGCACCGAGCAACCGCTCGACGTACCCGTCCAGCAGGTGCACGAGCTTGCCCCGCGTCAGATTCGCGACGAGGGTGTTGGAGATCGCCGCTGCCCATGCAACGGCCGGCTCGCGGCTGTCGACCATGTTCATTCAGCTTCGGTGGCCATTCGTGGGGACCGGGGTGATCTGCTGATCGATCGTCGGACGCCAATCGATACGCCTGCGCAACCCGTTCCCGACGGATTCGGTCGAACGGGTGACAGCCCCGCTCGGACCACCACCGGGTGTGGGTCCAACAGACAAGCTTACTGATCACTCAACACCTGTCCAACCGAACCCCGAATCCCGGTCGGGAATCGACGGATCGGCCACGAATTCACTCGATAGAACTAATGAATCACCTTGCTGAAGGCGAGCGGGCCAATTGTGAGGGGGTCTGTCTCAACGTCGAACAGGGGCGTGTAGCCGGTCGCCAGGTAGAGCCCTTTCGCCTCCGGTTGACGCGGCCCGGTCGTGAGATAGATCCGGCTGTATCCAAACGTTCGCGCTTCGGCCTCCAGTTCGAGAAGAACTCTTCGCGCCAAGCCACGCCTGCGATGCGCGGAATGCGTCCAGATCCTTTTCATCTCGGCGGTCTCGTCGTCGTAGCGCATGAACGCGCCGCCCGCCACGGCCTGACCCGCCTCCACGAGCAGCAGGAACTGTCCGTTCGGCGGCTCGAACACGTCCGCCGGGCGTTGCATCTCCTGTGCGCCGCTCGGCCCGTAGCGGGTCGTGTATTCGTACGTGAGCTCGGCGACCAATGGCGCCGCGACCGGATCGGACTGCCGGACGCGGCGCACTTCGAGAGTCGTCACGCGGCCTTCGCCCTGTCCCGCTTCGCGATTTCCTCGCGCACGATGGGAATCACGTACCGGCCGAAGTCGATCGTGTCGTTGAGCAGGTCGTAGCCGCGGGCCGAGAAGATCTCCACGCCGAGGTCGTAGTAGTCCAGCAACGCCTGCGCGACGGTCTCCGGCGTGCCGACCAACGCGGTCGAGTTGCCGTTGCCGCCGGACACCTTCGCGGTCGGCGTCCACAACGCACGATCGAACAGCTCACCCCGTTCCGCGACGGCCAGCAGTCGTTGCGAACCGGCGTTCTCCGGCCTGGTGAGCGACCGCCCGCGGCTCAGCGCGCCGGGCACCTTCCGCTCCTGGATCAGCTCGACGGTGCGATGTGCCTTCTCCCACGCCAGTTCCTCGGTCGGCGCGATGATCGGCCGGAACGCCACCTGGATGCGCGGCACGTCGTCGCGGCCCGCCTCCTTCGCCGCCAGTCGCACCGACTCGATCTGCTGCGCGGTGTCGGCCAGAGGTTCGCCCCACAGGCAGAAGATGTCCGCCTCCGCGCCGCCCGCCGCGTACGCCGCCGGGGACGAGCCGCCGAAGGAGATGCCGGGACGGGGTTGCTGCACGGGGAAGACGTCGCTGACGAAGTCCGCGAACCGGTAGTGCTCGCCCTCGTGGTCGAACGCCTCGTGGTTGAGCCACACCTTCTTGACGATCTGGATGTACTCGCGGGTGCGGCTGTAACGCTCGTCCTTGGTGAGGTAGTCGCCCTCGCGTTGCTGCTCGTGGTCGGTGCCGCCGGTGATGAAGTGCACGGTCAGCCGGCCGTCGCTGATGTGGTCGAGCGTCGCGAACGTCTTGGCGGCGAACGTCGGGTAGGACACGTTCGGCCGGTGCGCCAGCAGGATCTGCAGTTTGTCGAGCTTGCTCGCGAGGTACGCCGCCGCGGCCGCGGGTTCCGGTGCGCCGGAGCCGTAGGCGAACAGCACGCGGTCCCAGCCGTGCTCCTCGTGGGCCCTGGCGAGCCTGATCGTGAAGTCCTTGTCGAAGGCGCCGCTGGACGTCCGCGGTGAGATTTCCGATCCGTCGTCCGTGGCGGCGATTCCGAGAAACTCAACTGGCATGACCGATTCCCCAGAGGTGGTAGTGGGAGCAGGGCGCGTTTGAGGGGCGCGCTTCCGAGTTCACACCTCGGCGCGGGCGGTGGCAACGACGTCCACAGAGCGGGATTTGCTTGCACGCGCGGGGTAACGTGGTGGTGTTCGCGTTGAGGGGCGCGGCCAGTTCTCGTTGCCCTCCAACGGAAAGACGCGCATGCGCTCACTCGTCGTCATCGGTGGCGGTCCTCGTGCCGCCGGCCTGCTCGAACGCATCGCCGCCCAGTCGCCGACGCTGCCGGTGGCCGTGCACGTCGTCGATCCGCACCCGCCAGGCGCCGGCCGGGTGTGGCGGCACGCACAATCCCCGTTGCTGCGCATGAACTCCATGGCCGAGGACGTCACCGTCTTCACCGACTCGTCGTTCGACGGCGCCGGACCGATCAGGCCTGGTCCGTCGCTCGCCGAGTGGACGGACGTAGACCCGACGGCGTTCCCGTCGCGGCAGGTGCAGAGCGCCTACCTCTCGTGGTTCTTCGACCACGCAAGGAAATCTCTGCCTCCGAACATCTCGGTGACCGTGCATCAGGCGTCGGCGGTGAAGGTGGACGGTTCGGAGATCTGGCTCGACAACGGAGATGTTCTGCACGCCGACGTTTTGTTGCTGGCGCTGGGACATCTCGACGCCGAGCTGGAACCTGAGCACCGGAAGCTCGCCGAACACGCGGTGGAGCACGGACTTGTGTACGTGCCGCCGCTCTACTCCGCCGACGCGGATCTCTCGGCGGTGACCGGGGACGTCGTGCTGCGCGGGTTCGGTCTCGCGTTCGTCGACCTCATGGTGTTGCTGACCGAAGGCCGCGGCGGCCGGTACGAGCAGGGGCCCGGCGGGCTCACTTACGTGCCGTCCGGCGCGGAACCGACGCTGTACGTGGGCTCCCGGCGGGGCGTGCCGTACCACTCGAAGACCGGCTACCGGTTGCAGGGGACGAGGCCGAAGCTGCCGCGCTTCTTCGTCGCGGACGAGGTGCGGGGACCGGCGCTCGACTTCCGGGACGACGTGTGGCCGTTGATGGCCAAGGAGATCGCGTGGGGGCACTACCACGAGCTGTTCACCGGCCACCCCGACGCGGTGCGGATGCCGTTCGACGAGTTCGCCACGGCCTTCGCCGCCTTGCCCTGGTACAGCGACGAGATGCGGGCGCTGGAACTGCTCGCGGTGCCCGATCCCGCCGACCGCGTCGACTTCGAACGGCTCGACCGGCCGCTGGACGGCGTGACGTTCGCCTCGGCCGAGGAGTTCCAGGAGCACCTGCGCGCGTACGTCGTGGCGGACGTGGCCCGGCGCTCGGATCCGCGGCACAGCGCCGATCTGGGGGCGTTCCTGGCGCTGCTGTCGGTCTACGGCCAGGTCGCCGACCTCATGCCGTTCGACGGCTGGTGGCACGGCTACTTCAGCTACCTCGCCTCCGGCCCGCCACCGGACCGGCTGGAGGAGCTGCTCGCGTTGTCCCGCGCCGGAATCGTGCGGTTCCTCGGCGCGGACATGTGGGTGGAGGCGGTGGAGGGCGCGTTCGTGGCGGGCAGCGCGACGACGCCGGACGTGGTGCGCGCCAACGGGTTGATCGAGGCCAGGTTGCCCACGCACACGCTGGGCCGCACGGTCGACCCGGTGCTGCTCTCGTTGCGGGCGGCCGGTGCGATCTCCGAGGACGCGGCCGGACTGGTCCGGGTGTCGGCGTCCGGGCGGCTGATCGACGAGAACGGCGAGGAGGACCCGACGCGGTTCGCGGTCGGGCCGTTCACGACGGGCAAGTCGTACGCGGCGTTCGCGCGCCCGCAGACCAACGCGCCGGCGTTCCGGCAGAACGACGCGCTGGCCCGGGAGTTCCTGCGGCTGCTGGGTGACAACGCCAGGGGCAGGTAACTCGGCGGGAGGTTCTGCACTCTCGATCTCGTCCTCCCCAACGGAAAAGGCAGATCGATGAACCTCCGCACCGTCGCCGCGCTCACTGCGGCTCTTCTCGTCACACCCGCGGTGGCCGTCGCCGCACCGGCGACCCACCAGCCGGCCGTCATCGACGCCAAGGGACCCGGGGTCTTCCCGCACTCCGCCGACTACGACGGCCGCTCCCGCACGTTCCTCGTCGGGTCGCTCAGCACCGGCACCGTCTCGGTGGTGAGCCGCGACGGCCAGGTTCGCACGCTCGTCGACGACCCGAGGCTGACGTCCACGCAAGGAATTCGGGTCGATCTCGCCCGCAACCGCGTCCTGGTGACGGACGTCGACCTCGGCACCGCGAAGAAGAGCACGCCCGAGTCCAGGCTGAAGACCGCGGGCGTGGCGAGCTACGACCTGCGCACCGGGAAACGCCAGTGGTACGCCGATCTCGCGGCCTTGAGCGGCGGCAACCACCTCATCGCGGACGTCGTGGTCGACTGCGACGGCACCGCCTACGCCGTCGACACCCAGAGCGCGAACCTCTACCGGATCGACCGCCGCGGCAAGGCCTCGGTCCTGCTCACCAGCCCGTTGCTGGCGGGCAACCCGAACCTCGACGTGCCCGGTTTCCTCGACGACATCGCCGCCAGTTCGGTCACCCTCGTGTCCGGCAACCAGCTCATCGTGTCGAAGGGTGACGGCAGCCTCGTCCGCGTCCCGTTGCGCAGGCCGGAGCAGGCGAGCGCGGTGCAGCTGAACACGAACCTGGTGGCGCTGACCGCCTCGGTGCGCACGCTGCCGGACGGCTCGATCGCCGCCGTCAGCAGCGGCCTGCTGACCGGCACGGCCGCCGTCGTGCAGCGCGTTCGCCCGAACCGGGACTGGACCGCGGCCAGCGTGACCGTCACCGACCAGGTCGCCGACCCGATCACCAGCGGCATCACCGAGGGCCCGCGCGGCGCGGTCTACACGGTCAGCGGCGGCCTGCTCGACCTCCTGCAGGGCCGCCCGAACGCCGGGTTCACCCTGCGCGAGGTCAGGATCGGCTGAGCAGGCTCAGCGCGGCCCGCGAGGCCGAGCCCGCCTCGGTCGTCACGACCACGATCCGCTGGTCCTTGCCGTGGGGGACGGGCAGCGCCTGCTGCACGACCTCCACGGTGCCGACCAGCGGGTGCCGCATGCGATGCCTTGCGATGTCCCAGTCCCGGACCTTGTGCTCGGCCCACAGGGCGGTGAACTCGGGGCTGTGCATGGCGAGTTCCCCGATCAACGCGGCCAGCGCGGGGTCGTCCGGGTACCGGCCGGCCGCGAGCCGCAGCTTCCCGACCACGTCCCTGGCCTTGCGCGGCCAGTCCTCGTAGAGGTCGCGGGTGTGCGCGTCCAGGAACACCAGCCGGGCGCTGTTGGGCCGGTCATCGGGACGCTCGGGGCTGTGCGGGTCGAGGTGCCCGGCGAACAGCGCGTGCCCGGACTTGTTCCACAGCAACACGTCGCTGCGGCGACCGAGCACGATCGCCGGGGTGTCGCCGAGCGCCTCGACCAGCTGCCGGGTGGCCTCGCTGACCTTCTCCGGCGCGGGCCTGCGGGAGCGACGTTGGCGAGGGCGTCCGGACAGGTCGTGCAGGTGCCGGCGTTCGGTGTCGTCCAGCCGCAGCGCGGTCGCCAGCGCGTCCAGCACCTCGGCGGACGCGTTGAGCGACTGCCCCTGCTCCAGCCGGGTCAGGTACGACTGGCTCACCCCGGCGAGCCGGGCCAGTTCGTCGCGGCGCAGGCCGGGCACCCGCCTGCGCTCGTCGAACAACTGCAGGCCGACGTCCGCGGGTTGCAGCTGCCCGCGCCGCGTCTGCAGAAATCGGCCCAGCTCAGACCTGGTGTCCATCCGGCGAGTATCCCGAGCGATCCCGATCGTTGCCTGACACCGCGAGTGTCAGGCAACCGAGGTGTAGCGCCCCTGGTGCCGCACGAGCGGCGTCGGGATGTCCGAGTGCGTGATGTCGAGCGGTTCGCCCACCAGCGCGATGTGGTCGCCGACCGCGATCCGCCGGGCCGTCCGGCAGCGCAGCCGCACCGGCGCGTCCAGCAGCCACGGCACGCCGTCGTCGTCGGCCTGCCAGCGCGTGCCCGCCCCGAACCGGTCGACGCCCTTGGTGGCGAACAGGTCGGCGAGCCCGGTCTGCCCGGCCTCCAGCAGGTGCACGGCGAACAGGGGAGCGGTCCGCAGCACCGGCCACACCGACGCGCCCTCGCCGATCCAGACGACGACCAGCGGTGGTTCGAACGAGACCGACGTGAACGAGGAGACGGTGGTGCCGACCGGGCCTTCCGCCCCGTGCGCCGTGACGATCGTGACGGCCTGGGCGTGGTGGCGCAGCGCGTCGCGCAGCTGTTGCTTCATCGCAGCACCTTCAGGGCGTCGAGGTCGAAGTCCGTGACGTCGGCGGGCAGCGCGGCCTCGTTGAGGAAGAACGCCTGGGGCACCACGGCTCCGAGCTCGGCCAGCACCGGCCGCAGGTGCACCTCGACGGCCAGCGCGTGCTTGTCGGCGGCCGCTATCTGCAACGGCAGCGCGATCTTGCCGCGCAACCAGCCCGGCGGTGCCTGGTCCAGCACGGCCTTCAGCAGGCCGGTGTACGCCGCCTTGTACGTCGGGGTCGCCACGACGAGGAAGTCGCTCTGCCCCAGCGTCTCCAGCGCGGCCTTGATCTTCTCCGGTTCGGTGAAGACGGCGGGTGCGAGCTCCGCCGCCTCGACGACGGGTCCTTCCACGGGCACGCCCAGCGTCGCGGCGAGCGCCTCGCGCAGGGCCAGGGCCGCCTGCGCCGTGCGCGAGGCGGGCCGCGGGTTGCCGACCAGAACACCGATCTGCGTCATGCCTTCCAGCACAGCCGCAAGCCGGGGGACCGTCAACCCGCGTCCACCACGCGGGACCTACTTGACGGCGTCGGCCGCCGACCGCCCGGCGACCCGTCCGGAGAACAGGCAGCCGCCGAGGAAGGTTCCTTCCAGGGCGCGGTATCCGTGCACGCCACCGCCGCCGAACCCGGCGGCCTCACCGGCGGCGTAGAGGCCCGGCAGCACCTCGCCGGACGGGTCGAGCACGCGCGACGACAGGTCGGTGTGCAGACCGCCGAGCGACTTGCGGGTGAGCACCGAGAGCCTGACCGCGATCAGCGGACCGGCCTTCGGGTCGAGCAGCCGGTGCGGCTCGACGACGCGGATCAGCTTGTCCGTCAGGAAGTTCCGGGTCTGGCGGATCGCGTTGATCTGCATGTCCTTGCTCAGGCCCGCGGTCACCTGGCGGTCGCGCTCGACGATCACCTTCTCCAGCGCGGCCGCGTCGATCCGCGAGTCACCGGTCAGCGCGTTCATGCCGCGGGCGAGGTCCGCGACGGTGCCGGCCTGGATGAACTCCTTGGACTTCTGCGCGAACGCCTCGACCGGCGCGGTCGCCCCCGGCAGCGCGCGCTTGAGCACGGCCTTGGTGTCCTTGCCGGTCAGGTCGGGGTTCTGCTCGGAGCCCGACAGCGCGAACTCCTTGCCGATGATCCGCTTGTTCAGCACGAACCACGAGTGCTCGTGGCCGTTCTTGGTGATGTGCTCCAACGCGCCCAGCGCGTCGAAACCGGGGAACAGCGGGATCGGCAGGCGCTTGCCCTCGGCGTCGAGCCACAGCGGCGACGGCCCCGGCAGGATGCGGATGCCGTGCTTCGACCACACCGGCGCGTAGTTCGCGATGCCCTCGGGGTAGTGCCACATGCGGTCGGAGTTGATGATCGCGCCGCCGGCCTTCTGCGTGATCTCCAGCATCGAGCCGTCCACGAAGTCCGGCACACCGGCCAGCATGAACTTCGGCGGCTTGCCCATCCGCTCCGGCCAGTTCTTGCGCACCAGGTCGTGGTTGCCGCCGATGCCGCCGGACGTGACGATCACGGCCTGCGCCTTGAGGCTGAAGTCGCCGACGACCGTCCGCGAGCTCGGTTCCGCGCGTGCCACCGACGACGGCTCCAGCACGTCGCCGGACACGCCCTCGCACACGCCGTTCACGACGTCGACGCTCGTGACCTTGTGCCGGAACCTGAGCGTCACGAGGCCCTTCGCGACGCCCTCGCGCACCCGCCGTTCGAACGGCTCGACGATGCCCGGCCCGGTGCCCCACGTGACGTGGAAGCGCGGCACCGAGTTGCCGTGCCCGTCCGCGAGGTACCCGCCGCGTTCCGCCCACTGCACGAACGGGAACCAGCGCACCCCCATGTTGTGCAGCCAGGAGCGCTTCTCGCCGGCGGCGAAGTCCACATAGGCCTGTGCCCACAGCCGGGCCCAGTGGTCCTCGTCCCGGTCGAACGCCGCCGAGCCCATCCAGTCCTGCAACGCCAGGTCGTGCGAGTCCTTGACCCGCAGGCGACGCTGCTCCGGTGTGTCCACCATGAACAGCCCGCCGAACGACCACCAGGCCTGGCCGCCGAGCGACGCTTCCGGCTCCTGGTCGAGGAGGATGACCTTGCGACCCGCGTCCGCGAGCTCTGCGGTCGCGACGAGACCTGCGAGGCCCGCGCCGACGACGATGACATCCGCGTCATGTGCCATCGGGCGAGTCTAGATCGACCCCTGGTCACGCACGAGACCTGAGTCAATTTCACTTTTTGGGGGTAGGGCCTGTGAGCTTCCGACCGGCGTCCGAGGTGGGTTTCACGACGAGGACCACGCGTTTTGTCGCGCCCGGATCAGTCACGAACGGCGAGTTCGGCCTGTTCGAGTGGCGGATGGAGGCGCGTCAGCCGGGTGCCCGGCCGCACTTCCACAAGACGTTCTCCGAGTCGTTCTACGTGCTCGAAGGCGAGATCACGCTGCTGGACGGCGACGAGTGGATCCGCGCAGGTGAGGGCGATTTTCTGTACGTGCCGGCTCACCGACCACACGCGTTTCGAAACGACAGCGACGCGCCGGTGCGGATGCTGATCCTCTTCGCGCCGGGGATCGCCCGGGAGAACTTCTTCCTGGAGGTCGGGAAGGTCAAGGGCCTCGACCCGGACGAGCTGCGGGCGTTCTACGAGCGCCACGACCAGTACAACCTGTAGAGGATGCCGCCGACCGCCACTACCGGTGAGGGGGGTTACCGGAGTGCCGGTCGACGGCGGGTTGACCGCGGCGCGAGCACGAACCGCCTGCGGAAGGACAATCCGACCTGGGGGTGTCAGAGGGTCCTGGCGACCAGCTCGAGCGCCGACGGCCAACCACTTGTTGAACGTACAACCGGACCGCTGTGTTCCGGTCGCCTTTCGCTGTGACCAGGCTCAATTCCTTCAGCTGGTCTTCAGGTTCGCCTTCTGGCGTGACCGCCCGATCACCCCAGGTCGTTGAGCTTGCGCTCGGCGGCCTTGCGCGCCTTCTCGGCCCCGGACGTCACCCGTTTGGCGTCCTCCAGCCGTTCGGCCGCCCGATCGAACGCCCGTTGCGCGGCCAGCTGGTCGGCCTGCGCCTCGCCGAGGGACTGCTCGGCCTCGTCCAGCGCCTGCTGCGCCTCGGCCCGCTTGCGCTCCTGCCGTTCGCGGCGCTTGCGGGCCAGCGCGTCCTCGCCGTCCTGCGCGGGCTCCGGTTCCGGCACCGCGAACCCGAACCCCGAGTACTCCAGCCCCTTGGTCAGGTGCCCGGCGCGCACCAGCTCGGCGGACTCCGGATCGGCCATCGCCGCCGTCAGCGTGTTGCGGACCTGGGTCACGGCGTCGTCCGCCAGCGGCCCGGTCAGCTCCAGCGTGCGGTAGACGAGGGCCTCTGTGAGCTCCTTGCGCTTGCGACCGAGCTCCCGCATGGTCAGCTGGGCCGTGGACAGCCCCAGCGCCTCCTGGAGGCCCTCAGGGGCGTCCCGGACGAGCTTGTTGACCGCCCAGGCGCCCACGGTGGGCTTGCGCAGGTCCGAGATGGCCTTCGCGAGGTCCTTGTCCTCGGTCTGCTTGGCCGCGGCGTTGCGGGCCGCGGTGAACTCCTTCGGGGGCAGCCCGTAGAGCTCGTCGGCGACCGGCTTGAGGTCCATGCGCGCAAGGTAGCGCCTGAACAGCCCTCAGTCCTGCGGAATGACCATCGGCCACCCGATCAACGGCCACTCCTCGACCCGTTCGCCGCCACCGCTCCACCACCCGTTCAACACCACGCCTCTCCGGAGCGTTGAAGAGGCGAGTGCGGGAAATCGGGTAAACAGGATGGAGACATGCACACCAGGTGGAGATGGGTCCTGTTCGGCCTCGGCATCGCCGTGGCCGCCCTCGGCCCGCTCGCCGCCAAGGACGGCCCCTGGTACGCCTACGTGTTCGGCGGCCTGTGGTTCCTGATGGGCGCGACCGTGGCGTGGCGCACGGCGAGCCTCGGCACGAAGCTGACCGACGAGGGCATCACGTCGCACGGCATCGACCGGCAGACCGACATCGCGTGGTGCGACGTCGAGGCGGTCGAACCGAGGCGCAGCCGCAACATGATCTTCTTCCACACCATCGCGCCGGAGGCCCGGCTGCGGCGCGGCAGGCACGTGCTGACCGAGCTCAGTCTGCTGTCGGTCAAAAAGGACTCCGTGCCCGAACGGACCGCACGGCACGTGACGGAACTCCAGCAGGCGCTGAAAGCACATCGCGCCGGTTGCTCGTTGTGCGGTGCGCAGCCCAAAGCCCTCGCCACCGGCCAGAGCATCGTCGGTCGTCTGCGGGCGAGATTGCGTGCGCTATTGCGCTGAAAGCGCGATCACTGCATCGTTGGTCGCAAGGATCCTGTTACACAGCAACACCGTTCACCGTTGACGCAGCTCTTGACATTCCCCTCTATCAGCTCTTGACTGGAGGGTGGTTGCTCGTTCCACGGCGGAAATGAAACGCGCAGCACTAAAAGTGCGCCCTTTCAAGCCACTGAACAGTCCAATGTGGATCCTGGAAATAGTCCAGTCCGACGATTGCCCCTCGCCACGCGAAGAGATGCACTTCGGAGCACTCTTTACCCCACGAAGGGCACATGCGCCGTGAAGAACTGGAGACGCCGCACCGGAACGGTCTTGCTGACCGCGGTGCTGGGCACTACCGGGTTCGGCTTCGCCGCCACCCCTGCCATCGCGCAGAACGCACCGCAGCAGACCCCGGCCGCTGACAAGCAGCTGGACAAGGACGACCGCGCGCTCGTCGAGAAGGCCGGCCTGGAGGGCAAGCCGACCGTCGACCTGCTGGTCGCCGCCGAGCCCGGCAAGACCGACGCCGCGGTCAACGACCTCAAGGCGCTCGGCGCCACGGTCCAGAAGACCGAGAAGGACGTCGACTACGTCAAGGTGACCATCCCGCGTGAGAACGCGGAGAAGGCGGCCAAGCTCGCGTCGGTCGACAAGATCGACGTCGACGGGCTGATCGCGGTGGACGACCCGCGTCCGCAGGGCATGGAGGCCCCGGCCCCGCAGAAGGCGCCGGACTCGAAGACCTCGCGCACCAACCCGTACATGCCGACGCAGGACACGCAGGCGGCGCAGTTCGCCACCGCGAACCCGAAGTGGGACGGCCGCGGCACCAAGATCGCCGTGATCGACTCGGGCATCGACCTCGACACGCCCGCGCTGCAGACGACGACCACCGGTGAGCGCAAGATCATCGACTGGTACAACGCGAACGCCACGAACTCCGGTGACGGCACCTGGGTCACCATGACCAAGACCGGCAAGGTCGGCAAGTTCACCGACGGCGGCCGCGAGTGGACCGCGCCGGCGACCGGTGGCCCGTACTCCTTCGGCCGCTTCACCGAGACCGCGGGCGACCTCGGCCTCGCCAACAGCGAGACCGGCGGTGACATCAACCGCGACGGCGACCGCACCGACGTCTTCGGTGTCCTCCAGGACATCACGACGAAGGAGGTCTTCGTCGACGTCGACGGTGACGGCGACTTCACCAACAACAAGCGCATGATCGACTACAAGGTCAAGAACGACGTCGGCTACTTCGGTGTCGACAACCCCGCGACCGCGGTGACCGACCGCGTCGCGTTCGTCGTGCAGACCGACCGCTCGATCTACGACAACGCGGGCACCCCGTACGTCAACCTGGGCATCTCGGGCGCCGCGCACGGCACCCACGTCGCCGGCATCACCGCCGCGAACAAGATGTTCGACGGCAAGATGGCCGGTGCGGCCCCCGGCGCGAAGCTGATCGCCATCAAGGCGTGCCTCACCAACCCGTCCTGCACGAGCTCCGGCCTCATCGACGGTGTCCTCTACGCCGCGCGCAACGGCGCCGACGTCGTGAACATCTCCATCGGTGGCCTCCCGGCGCTCAACTACGACGCCCCGAACAACGCGCGTGCGGAGCTCTACAACCGCACGATCGACGAGTACAACGTCCAGCTGTTCATCTCGGCGGGCAACTCGGGCGCGGGCGCCAACACCGTCGGTGACCCGTCGATCGCCACCAACGCGGTGAGCGTCGGCTCGTACATCACCAAGGAGACCTGGCTCTCCAACTACGGCTCGAAGACCGCGCAGAAGCAGAACCTGCACGGCTTCTCGTCGCGCGGCCCGTCGGAGAACGGCGGCTTCAAGCCGAACATCGTCGCGCCCGGCTCGGCGATCTCCACCACGCCGCGCTGGCAGAACGGTGGCCCGGTGGCGGGCACCTACGCCCTCCCGCCCGGCTACTCGCAGTTCAACGGCACGTCGATGGCCGCCCCGCAGGCGACCGGTGCCGCCGCCCTGGTCGTGAGCGCGTACAAGGCCACGCACAACGGCGAGCGTCCCACCAGCGCCGAGCTGCGCTACGCGATCCAGCGCAGCGCGAACTACGTGGACAGCCTCGGTGCCTACGAGCAGGGCGCTGGTCTGTTCAACACCAACGCCGCGTGGAAGCTGCTGGACAAGCACTCGGTGCCGGACAAGGTCACCACGTCCGTCGCGGTCAACACCGTCCAGAGTGGACAGATCCTGCCCACCCCGAACGTCGGTGTCGGCATCCACGACCGTGAAGGCGTCACGGCGGGCCAGGAGTACACCCGCACCTACACGCTGACGCGCACCACCGGCCACGACGACGAGACGTACAACGTTTCGTGGAAGGGCAACGACGGCACGTTCACGGCGGCCAAGAAGGTCAACCTGCCGCTGAACACGCCGGTCCAGTTCCCGGTCAAGGTCAAGGCCAAGACGGCCGGCGCGCACAGCGCCGTCCTGCAGCTCGACAACCCGGAGACCCCCGGCGTTGACGCGCAGACCATGAACGCCGTGTTCGCCGCGGAGAACTTCACCGCCGCCAACAAGTTCTCGGTCACCAAGTCGGGCAAGATCGCGCGCAACCAGTCGACCAGCCTCTTCGTGAACGTGCCCAAGGGCACGACCGCGCTGAAGGTCGACATGACCGCCGGTGGCGCCGAGGCCGGCAAGGGCCAGGTCCGCTTCCTGCGCTACACCCCGCAGGGTCTGGGCTTCGACAGCAACACGTCGACCAACTGCTACAACCCCGACGCGGGCGCCGGTTGCGCCGGTGGCTCCCCGACGAG
Source organism: Lentzea sp. NPDC058450 (assembly GCF_042721395.1). Taxonomy (NCBI): domain Bacteria; kingdom Bacillati; phylum Actinomycetota; class Actinomycetes; order Pseudonocardiales; family Pseudonocardiaceae; genus Lentzea; species Lentzea sp. NPDC058450. Next base: position 187,971 of record NZ_JBHXLO010000012.1, on the reverse strand, counting down.
CCGCACGGTCGCCAACCCGATCGCCGGTGTCTGGGAGATCGTGGTCGAGGCGCGCCGCACCTCCGACGCCGACGAGGCGCCGTACTCGGTGACCGCGTCCGTGCTCGGCACGTCGATCAGCCCGAACCCGGACGTCATCGCGGCCGGGACGATCGGCACCCCGATCGAGCGCACCTACTCCGTCACGAACACGCAGGCCACGTTCAACGGCCGGCTCGCGGCGGGTGCCGTCGGCAGCGCGAAGACGGCCCGTCCGTCGATCGCCAACCTGGCGTCCCAGCAGTACCCGATCGCCGTCACGGCGGGTTCGACGCGGCTCACGGTCACGATCGGCAACACCACTGACGTGGCCGCCGACCTCGACCTGTCCGTGTACAACTGCACGACGGGCAGCTGCGTGCTCGCCGGTCAGTCGGCCGACGCGGACTCCGAGGAGTCCGTGACGGTCACCAACCCGGCCGCGGGCAACTGGATCGCGGTGGTCGACGGCTACGCGGTGCCCGCGGGCACCACGGAGTACGACTACTTCGACGTCTACACCGCGTCGTCGCTCGGCACCCTGGCCGTCACCGACGCCAACGCCGACCGCGCCGCCGGTGCGTCGTGGAACGCGACGGGCGTCATCACGCCGCTGGCCCAGCCCGGTGCCGGCCGCGTGCTGCGCGGTGAGCTCGAGGTCCGCACGGCCGACAACGCTGTGATCGGCAGTGGTGCGGTGATCGTGCAGGCAGTCAGCTAAGTCCTTTTAGGAACGTAGAAAGCCCCAGAATCCACGAGATTCTGGGGCTTTCTACGGTTCCGGCAACTTGTTGCTGAGCGGTTCGTCCACGTCGATCGCGGACACCCCGATGATCAGATACGCGTCTTCCACCTTGTCGACCGGCATCTCGGCGCGCAGGTAGCCGATTCTGGGATCCCGCGACTCGACGGTCGCGCCCAGCGCCTTCAGTGCCTGCTCGACCTCCTCGCTGCGTCCCTGCTGCACGGCGATCGTCAGTGGCACTGTGAGGTGGCCGTCGCGCTTAGCCTGCTCGATCCGGTTCTTGTCCGGGTTCACCGTGGACACCGCGGGCACCTCCGCCAAGGGCAAGGCTGGAGACCCGTTCGTACCACAGCTGCCGAGAGCCAGCGCGCAAAACGCGACGGCGAGCGGTCTTCTCATGGATCTAGGACGGAGTGGCCTCGCGGGACGGTTGCACGATCTCCACGAACTCTTCGAGATGCGTCAGGTGAGCCACGTGACCAGCGCCTTCGATGGTGACCAGGGTGCCATTCGTGTCTCTGACGATGTCCCGCGCGGCTGGTCCGAACAGGTGATCCGTGCGCTCACCGACGATGACCGTGACCGGAATGTCCAGCTTCGGCGGCTCGTAGCGGTAGCCCGTGACCGCCCGCAGTTCGTGCAGCGTGGTGTCCAGCAGGCCCTTCGCCGCCTCCCAGAGGTCGGGCGCCGCCTCGCGGAACGACGACTCGCCCGCCAGCCGGACCACCATGATCTCCAGAGCGAGGTCCCGGTCGCCTCTGGCCAGGGCGTTCGCGTAGTCCTCGACGGCCTCGGGGTCGATGCCGATCGCCGGTTCGTACAGCACGAGCGCCTTGAGGTCGTTCCGCTCCTGCGCGGTGAGCAGCGCGACGAGGCCGCCGTAGCTGTGCCCGATCAGCGTCGGGTTCTCGTGCCGGTCGAGCACGGCGTGCAGGTCGTCGATCTCGGTGCGGAGGCTGTAGTCCGCCGGCAGCGGGACACCGTCGCGGCCACGCCTGTTCGGCACCTCGGCGGGTGTGAGCAGGGCTTTCACCGGCGCCCAGTCGGCCGCGGTGCTCTGGGCACCGTGCAGGATCACGTTCATGCGGCCGACCGTAGGGCTTGACATCAGTGTCAAGGTCAAGCTGTGTTGATCGGTGAACTGGCCGCCGAGTGCGGTGTCTCCGCCCGCTCGGTGCGGCACTACGAGAAGTGCGGTCTCCTGTCGTCGGAGCGCTCGCCCAACGGCTACCGCGTGTACACGCGGGCCGATGTCGAGACCGTGCGCCGGATCAAGGCGCTGCTCAACGCCGGCCTGCCCCTCGCGACCATCGCGTGGTTGCTGCCCTGTGTCATCGACGCCTCGCCACGCGTGGATCCGTGCTCCGACCTGCTGGCGACCCTGCGTGCCGAGGTGACGCGCCTGGACGAGCGGGCCGCCGAGATCGCCCGGTGCCGCGGTCTGCTCACCGACATCCTCGAACGATCCGCCTAGGAGCCCTTGGGTCCCGCGAACGCCTGCTCCCGCAACGCCCCGTCCAGGCTCTCGCCGAACACCCGCGCGTCCGTGTGCTGGTCGCCGGTGGGCTGCTGCTTGGTCTTCTGCGTGAGCGCGCGCGTCCGGATGTGCGGCAACGCCCCGTCGTGCTGCCGCTGCACCCAGTCCACCAGGTGCTCACGCGTCAAACACCTGAGGTCCCAAAGCTTCCCGGCGTCGGCCGCGCTCACCAACGCGCGCAACCGCACGAACCCCTGCGTCGCCTGCGTGACCTGCAGGACCGACACCCGCCCGTCCCACAGGTCGCTGGCCTCCAGCATGGACCGCATCTCCTGCCGCATCGCCTCGACCGGCACCGTCCAGTCGAGATCGAGCTCCACGGTCCCCAGCAACGCGGACTGCGTGCGCGTCCAGTTCTCGAACGGCGTCTTCAGAAAGTACGAAGTCGGCAACACCAGCCGCCGGTCGTCCCACAGGTGCAGCACGACGTACGTCAGCGTGACGTCCTCGACCCGCCCCCACTCGCCTTCGACCACAACAACATCATCGAGCCGCACCGCGTCGCTGAACGCGATCTGCAACCCCGAAATCAGGTTGCCCAGCAACGACTGCGCAGAAAACGCAGCCACAGCACCAACAACCGCCGCCGAGGCCAGCACCGTCGACCCGACCGCCCGAGCACCGGGGAACGTCATCAGAATCGCCCCGACCGCCAGCACCCCGATGACCACCAACACCAGCCGCCGCACCAGAACGACCTGCGTGTGCACCCGCCGAGCGTGCCGGTTGTCCGTGACGTCAGTGCGAATCCGCGACAACGACAGGTCCACCAGCGTGCTGATCAACGAGGCCAACAGCCACGCACCCGCCAGGATCAGCGCGATCCCCAGCACGTGCAACGTGACCGGCGCGTCCACCGGATAGGCGCTGAGGCTGATCTGCGCGGCCAGCAGGGCACCGAAGACCTGACCGGGCCGGTACATCCGCCCGCTGTGACCAAACCGGCGCACCAACCGGTGGACCACCTCCACGACCAGCAACGCGAAGGCCACCGAGCAGCCCATGACCACGAAAAGCATGTGCCTCCTCCCGATTTGGCACCGGGTACCCGCCGACCGGGGAGGGGGACACCGTGAAACACCTCTCAACCGCAGTCGCGAACGCAAGGCGACCACCGTCTTGGCCTGGCGCGCGCCACCAACCGCAGTCGTCAACGCAAGGCGACCACAATGCAAGCCAGGCGCGCGCTCCCAACCGGCAGCCGTCAACGCACCCCAACCACCTACGAAACCCGGCACGCGAAGCCGAAGGCGAGCCCGAACGGGCTGCTACAGGACTGGGAGCCGGTTACGCCCCTCAAGGCGATTGGGGCTTGACTTTGGGTGCGAGGTGCTACCCCTCGCGGATCGGCCGGGCGCTTTTCAGCCCGGCCTTTTCCGGCCGACCAGCACCTCGCAAGGGCCCCGAAGTCAAGCCCCAATCGCACACCCCAGATCTTTCGTCGAGACCCACGCAACCAACTCTCGCAACCGCAGCCCAACCAACAAAACGCGACCAACCCCGCTGGAACGCGACATCCCAACGAAACCGGCATCGCGAACCGGCAACCGCAGGGACTTGCGATCCAGGTTTGAGTCTGCAAGACTCAAACCATGCTCACCACGACGGAGGCGCTGGACCTGGTCGAACGCGCGACCTCGCCCGAGGCGCTGTTCGGCCCGCGCACCACGGACCCGGATCGACGCCGCGAAGCACGGCGCCGGTACCGCGCGCTGTCCTCGGTCCTGCACCCCGACGTCGTGGGCCCGGCCAACCCCCGCGCCCACGCGGCCCAGGCCGAACTGACCCGCCTGCACCACGACTGGATCAACACAACCACCGTCACCTTGACCACCCGGACCGGCGCCTACCGCATCGGGGAGCCGTTCGCGGTCGGCAGCATCGCCAACCTCTACGAGGCCGACGGCCCGTACGTGGTCAAGGTCGTGCGAAACCCAGGCCTCAACCCGCTGATCCACGGCGAGTGGCAGGCGCTTCGGACGCTCGAACGCTTCACCGACCGCAACGCGTGGCTGCGCCCGTTCTACCCGCGGCTGCTCGACACCTCGGGCGAGACCGCGAAGGGCTCCCGGGCGTTCACGGTGCTGGACCCGCTCAAAGAAGGCTTCGTCACGCTCGAAGAAGTTCACAAAGCGTTCCCCGACGGGCTGGACGGGCGCGACTACGCCTGGATGCACCGCAGGCTCCTGAAAGCGCTGGCCGGTGCACACCAAGCAGGACTGGTGCACGGCGCCGTCACCAGAGACAACGTCCTGGTGCACCCGGAACAACACGGGATCGTGCTCGTCGGCTGGTCGTTCGCGGTGCGCGAGAACGAACGGCTGATGGCGACCAGCAAGACGATCGAGTATCCACCGGAAGTCCAGAACAACGACCCGGTCACCGCGGCCACGGACGTCCACATGGCACACAAGCTGATGCTGGACCTCCTCCGCCAGAACGAAGACAGGCAACGCAGGTTCGCCAAGGGCTGCATGCAGGACAACCCGGGCAGGCGACCGGACCCCCAGGACCTGATCCGCGAGTACGACGAACTGCTCGAAGAGCTTTACGGGCCGAGGACCTTCCGCCCGTTCACGATGCCCAAGACAGGAGAATGACCATGGGACACGGCAACTGGGACGACAACGCCTACGCCGCGGCCAAGACCTTCCGCGCAGCCAAGGGAATCGCCGACTTCGGCTACACCGCCTCGGTCAAGGCCACGCCGGCGTCGGGCTGGAAGGCCGCCCCCGCGCTCGACCCGTTCCAGGTCGGCCACCGCGAGTGCCGCGACTCGCCCGACCACGCCGACTCGACACCGATCGCCGTGCTGTTCGACGTCACGGGCTCGATGGGCAGCGTGCCGATGATCATGCAGGGCAAGCTGGGCAAGCTGCACGGGTTGTTGCAGCGCAAGGGATATCTCGCCGACCCGCAGCTGCTGTTCGGTGGCATCGGGGACGCGGACAGCGACCGGGTGCCGTTGCAGGTCGGGCAGTTCGAGTCGGACAACCGCATGGACGAGCAGTTGCGCGACATCTTCCTCGAAGGCAACGGCGGCGGGCAGAAGAGCGAGTCGTACGAGCTGGCGGCATACTTCATCGCACGGCATGTCGTCACGGACGCGTGGCAGAAGCGCGGCCGCAAGGGCTACCTGTTCATCATCGGCGACGAGCTGAACAAGCCGCGGCTGGAGGCCAGGCACATCCGCCGGGTCATCGGCGACGACGTCAAGCAGGACATCGACCCCGTGTCGGTGTACCGCGAGCTCGCCAAGAAGTGGCACGTCTACTTCATCCTGCCCAACCAGTCGTCGTATTTCCACGACGACAGCATCGGCGACCACTGGCGCGCGATCCTCGGCCAGAACTTCCTCAAGCTGGACGACCCCGGCGCGGTGTGCGAGCTCATCGCCGCCACGATCGGGCTGGAGGAGCAGGTCGTGGACCTCGACCAGGCGCTGGTCGACCTCGCCGAGGTCGGGTCGGCCGCCGAACGTGACGCCGTCGGCAAGGCGCTGGTCGCGGTCGGCAGCGGCAAGCGCGCGGTCGTCGCGGCGCCGCTCGGCATCGACGGCCCCGACGACGTGGCGCTGTCGTGAACGACCACGTGATCGTCGTCGGGCTCGGGTTCGGCGACGAGGGCAAGGGAGCGGTGGTCGACGCGTTGTGCGCGAACGGGGACGTCAGCGCAGTCGTGCGGTTCAACGGCGGCGCGCAGGCCGCGCACAACGTCATCGCCGACGGCCGGCACCACACGTTCAGCCAGTTCGGGTCCGGCACGCTCGCGGGCGTGCCGACCCGGCTCTCCCGCCACGTCCTGGTCGAGCCGATCGCGCTGGCCACCGAGTCACGTGAGCTCGAAGCGATCGGCGTCGACAACCCGCTCTCGCTGATGTCGATCGACACCAACGCATTGCTCACCACGCCGTTCCACGTGGCCGCGAACCGGGCGCGCGAGAACGCCCGCGGCGACGGCCGGCACGGCTCGTGCGGCAAGGGCATCGGCGAAACGGCCTGGTACGGCCTGCTCGCCGGCCACACGAAGGGCGAAGTCGTGGAGGGACAAGAGGTTCTCGGCTATCCGGGACCGGCTCCCCGCGTCGGCGACTGCCTGAACCCGCGCATGCTCCGGCAACGCCTGGACGTGCTCGCCAAGTTCTACGAGCCGCTGATCGGCGACGGCATCAGCGTGGACGAGCTGGTGATGCTCTACCGGGCGTTCGCCGACGCCGTCCGGATCACGAACGACCAACTGCCGGAGGGACGGCTCGTCTTCGAGGGCGCCCAGGGCGTGCTCCTCGACGAGACCTACGGGTTCCACCCGCACACCACCTGGTCCACGGTCGTCCCGCGCAACGCCCGCGAGCTGCTCGACGGGCGCCCGGCGCGCGTGATCGGCGTGACCAGGACCTACCAGACGCGGCACGGCGCGGGGCCGTTGCCGACCGAGGACGCCGGCGTCCTCGCCAGGTTCCCCGAGGCGCACAACGGGACGGGGGAGTTCCAGGGTGCGTGGCGGGCGGGCCACCTCGACGCCGAGCTGCTCCAGTACGCGGTCAGGTGCTGCGGCGGCATCGACGGCCTGGCCGTGACGCACCTGGACGCCACGGGTCTGCAGGTCGCCACCATCGAGGGGTTGGTGGAGCTGGTGGACCCCGTGGCGTACCTCAGCGATCTGCTGGGGGTGGGCGTGGAGGTCACGGGGGCGGGGCCGAATCGCGCCGACTACCAGGTGCGCACGCCGGTCCGGATCTGAAGGGGGAGAATCGCGGCCATGATCGAGTCGACTCTGGTGTCGGTGGACGTGATCGTGCTGCGCTTCGATCCGGACGCGCGCGCGGTGCTCGTGGGGGTGGCACCGCGCGCGCACGAACCGTTCGCGGGCGAACTCGCCCTGCCCGGGGTGCTGCTGGGCAAGGGCGAACGCCTGCGTGACGCCACGACCAGGGCCGTCGTCGGCAAGCTCGGCCTGGCCGAGGACTCGGTGACGGCGACCGGCCAGCTCGCCACGTTCGACGAGCCGTCCCGTGACCCGCGCGGCCCGACGCTGTCGATCGCGCTGTGGGCCACGGTCACCCGCCCGCGTGAGGTGGAGGACCTGACGTGGGCGCCGCTGACCGCCGTGCCGCCGCTGGCGTTCGACCACGACCGGATCGTCGCCGACTGCCGTCCGATGTTCGCCGACAAGCTGTGGCGCGACGTGCAGTTCACCGCGGGCCTGCTGGGGCGTGAGTTCACGACCGCGCAGGCCCTCGACGTGACCGAGTCGCTGACCGGAGACCGGCCCTACCCGGCCAACCTGGGCCGCACGATGGATCGCGTGCCGGGCCTCGGCCGGACCAGCGAGCACGCGGCCGCGCTGCCCAAGGGAGGCCGGCCGCCGCTGGTGTGGAAGTGGTCCGATGCCGGCTGACGAGGAGCCCGTGGCGCGCCTTCGAGTGTGCAACGAGGGCGAGGAACTGCTGGAACTGACCCTGGAGCCGTACGGAAGTGACCACTGGTTGCTGCCTGGGGAGACCTTCGTGGTCTGGACGTTCGGATTCACGAGCGGCCGCATGTGGTCCGGGACGACACGGGGCAACGAACCGTTCGAGGTCGACTACGGATCAGGAGCGATAACGGTCCATGCGAACGGGTCCGTCAGCTACGTCACGGACGTCGACGGCAACGAGATCGAGTGCGGCCACCGACGCCCCGCCGACTAGCGCGGCAGCTCGGCCTTGAACAGCCAGCGCGTCAGCAGGTCGCGGTGCCCGGCGAGCGAGATGAAGTCCTCGGTCGTCGCCACCCCGTGCCGCTTGCGCGCACACCACTCCCGCAGCAACGCGAAGAACGAGTCGTCGCCCATCTCGCGCCGCAACGCGTGCAACGTCAACGCCCCGCGCTTGTAGACCCGGTCGTCGAACCAGTCGGCACGCGCGGGACGGCCGATGACGATGTTCTGCGGCAACCGGCGCAGCAGATCGCGTGCCGCGGCGGCGCAGGCATCCGCGGACCGGCCACCGGAAGCCTCCGACCACAGCCACTCCGAGTAGCAGGCGAAGCCCTCGTTGAGCCAGATGTGCTCCCACGCGGCGATGCCGACGGAGTTGCCGAACCACTGGTGCGCCAGCTCGTGCGCCACCAGCCGTTCCGAACCCCGGCGCCCGTCCACGTGGTTCGACCCGAACGTCGACAGGCCCTGCGCTTCGACGGGAACGTCCAGCGCGTCGTCCGTCACCACGACCGCGTACCGCGCGAACGGGTACGGCCCGAAGAGCGACGAGAACAGCTCGATCATCGCGTTCTGCCGACCGAAGTCGTGCGCCACCAGGCGCTTCAGCCGTGCCGGTGCCCACACGCCCGGCAACGCCTCGACGTACTGTCCGATCTGGACGGTCGCGAGGTAGGTCGCCATCGGCGCGGCCATCGAGTACGTCCACCGCGTCGTGCTGCCGGAGACCTTGCCGTCGACCAGCACGCCGTTGCACACCACGGTGTACGGCGAGGGCGCGGTGACCTCCAGGTGGTACGAGGCCTTCGACGACGGGTCGTCCAGGCACGGGAACCACGACGGGGCGCCGATCGGCTGCGAGGCCACGATCGACCCGTCCGTCAGCTCGTCCCAGCCGAGGTCGCCCCACTCGGGCGTCGAGATCGGGTGCGGCGTGCCGGAGTACCGGACGTCGACGGAGAACGCCCCGCGCACGGCCGCCCGCACGCGCAGCTTGCCGCCGGAGTGGAAGTACCGCACCGGACGGCCGTTCACCAGCACCTTCGAGATCCGCAGCGAGCCGAAGGACAGCTCGAACGACGACAGCGAGGTGCAGGAAGCCTGCAACACCGCGCGCCCCGAGAGGCGCGCGGAGTGCGGCTTGTAGTCAAGCTCTAGCGCGTAATGATGTACGGAGAAGGTCATGTCCACGCGGAGATCGGGTTGCCCAGCCAACGGGTTCCCGACGGTACATCCTCTCCGCGCATGACGAGCGAGGCGGGTCCGATGGTCGTGTGGTCGCCGACGGACGCACCGGGCAGCACGATGCCGTGCGGGCCCAGAGTGGATCCGGCGCCCAGCTCCACGCGGTCCATCCGCAGGATCCGGTCGTGGAACAGGTGCGTCTGCACGACGCAGCCCCGGTTCACGGTCGCCCCGGCGCCCAGCCGGACCAGGTCCGCCTCGGGCAGCCAGTACGACTCGCACCACACGCCGCGGCCCACGGAAGCGCCCAGCGAGCGCAGCCACAGGTTCATGATCGGCGTGCCGCCGGAGAACCCGATCAGCCACGGCACCGCGAGCACCTCGACGAACGTGTCCGCCAGCTCGTTGCGCCACACGAACGCCGACCACAGCGGGTACTCACGGGTCTTGAAGCGGCCCACGAGCGTCCACTTGGCGATCACGGCGACCAGGCACGCCGCCACCCCGGCACCGAGCAGCACCAGGCCGGAGGCCCAGATCCCGAACTCCTTCAACGCGAACAGGACGAGCACGACCAAAGCGACGTTCAGCATCACCGGGACGAACCGGCACAGCTCGACCAACGCCCGCGCCCACATCAGGTGCTTCGGCGGGTCGAACGTGCGCGACTGGTCCGACACCTCGGCGGCGCGCGGCAGCTTCATCGGCGGCATGCCCAGGTACGACGACCCGGCCTTGGCGCGCTTCGGAGCGGCCGACAGCACGCCGACGAGCCCGCCCTTCGGCACCGTGCGGCCCGGCGCGGTCATGCCCGAGTTGCCCAGGAACGCCCGCTTGCCCACGCGTGCGGTGGCGATGCGCAGCCAGCCGCCGCCCAGTTCGTAGGACGCGACCATGGTGTCGTCGGCCAGGAACGCGCCGTCGCCCACTCGGGTCATCTTCGGCAGCGCGACGACCGTGGAGGCCTCGACGCGGCGGCCGACCTTCATGCCCAGCAGGCGCAGCCACACCGGCGTGAACAGCGACGCGTACAGCGGGAACAGGGCCGAGCGCGCGTTGTTCATCAGGCGCTCGGTCGTCCACGCGGCCCACGCCACGCGGCTGTGCACGGGGTAGTGGCCCTCGCGCATGCCGATGCCCAGCAGCCGCACGGCGACCAGCACGATCAGCGCGTACGAGCCGAACCAGATCGCGGACGCGACCGGGACGTCCCACAGCGCCGAAGTCAGCGTGACGGGCCTGCGCAGCACGTACAGCACCGCCGGAGCAGCCGCGAGCAGCGGCAACGCGCCCAGCAGGCCGGACGAGAAGCCGTACATCAGGTTCCAGAAGCGCGAGCGGGTCGGACGACGGGACGGGAACGACCGCGCCGCCTTGCCCTCGCGCGTGGCCGGCACGCCGGACCAGCGCTGACCGGTCGGCACGGAGCCGGTGATGCCACTGCCGGGCGCGATCTCGGCCTTCTTGCCGATCCGCGCGCCGGGGAACAGCGTGCTGCGCGCGCCGATCGTCGCGCCCGCGCCGATCCGGATGCGGCCGATGCGCAACCGGTCGCCGTCGATCCACCAGCCGGACAGGTCGACCTCGGGCTCGACGGCGGCGCCGCGGCCCACCTTCAGCATGCCCGTGACGGGCGGCAACGAGTGCAGGTCGGCGCCTTCACCGATCTTCGCGCCCAGCGCCCGTGCGTAGTGCGTGACCCACGAGCCGGAAAGCTCGGTGGCGCGCGACATCTGCGCCAGCATCTCGGCGGTCCACAGTCGCAGGTGGACGGAACCACCGCGCGGGTAGGTGCCCGGCTTCACGCCGCGCAGCAGCAGCCGCGCGCCGCCCGCGGAGATCGCGAGCCGGCCGGCGGGGCTGAGGAACACGGCGAACCCGGCCGCGACCCACCACCACGACACCGACGTCCAGCCCAGGACGTTCGACAGGGCGGTGAGGGCGACGACCCAGCGGGCGCCGGCGATCGTGAGCAGCGGGACCATCAGCAGCGTCTGCACGACGCCGGTCCAGCGTGGCGTCGGCGCGACCTCGCGCACCTCGGCCTGCTCGCCGTACGACTCCAGCCTGCGGGCCAGCTTGTACAGCGTCGGGTTCTGGTAGACGTCCTGCACGGACGTGCTCGGGTAGCGCGTGCGGATCAGCGAGACCAGCTGCGCGGCCCCCAGCGAGCTGCCGCCGGAGGCGAAGAAGTTCGCGCCCTCCGACGCCGGGCCGGAGCCCAGCACGGCCGCCCACTGCTCCGCGAGCCAGCCTTCGAGGCCGCTGAACACCACACCGGCGGTGTCCATCGACTCGAGCGGCCACGGCAGCGCGGCGCGGTCGACCTTGCCGGACGTGCGCGTCGGCAGGGTGTCGACGACCGCGAGCAACGGCACGAGCGCGGCCGGGAGCTCGGTGCGGAGCCGTTCGACGGCGGCCTCCTGGTCGAACTCGCCGTCCGCGACGACGTAGCCGACGAGGATCTGGTTGCCGCCGCGCGTCGTGCGCACGGCAGCGGCGGCACCGGCGATGCCGTCGAGCGCGGCCAGCGCGGCGTCGACCTCGCCGAGCTCGATGCGGCGGCCGCCGAGCTTGATCTGCTCGTCCGCGCGGCCGAGGAAGACGAGGCCTTCCGGCTCCGCGCGGACCATGTCACCGCTGCGGTACGCGCGGTCCCAGCCCATGGAGGGCAGCGGCGCGTACTTCTGGGCGTCCTTCTCGACGTCCAGGTAGCGCGCCAGGCCGACGCCGCCGATGACCAGTTCGCCGGACTCGCCCATGGGCACGACCTCGCCCTGGGCGTCGACGACGACGAGTTCCCAGCCGTCGAGCGGCAGGCCGATGCGCACGGGACCGACACCGGTCATCTGCGCGGCGCACGCCACGACGGTCGCCTCGGTCGGGCCGTAGGTGTTCCAGACCTCGCGGCCGTCGACCGCGAGCCGTTCCGCGAGCTCGGGCGGGCAGGCCTCGCCGCCGAAGATCAGCAGCCGCACGTCGTCCAGCGCCTCGACGGGCCACAGCGCGGCCAGCGTCGGCACCGTGGACACGACGGTGATCTCCTGCTCGACCAGCCACGGGCCGAGGTCCATGCCGGTGCGCACCAGCGAGCGCGGCGCGGGCACCAGGCAGGCGCCGTAGCGCCACGCGAGCCACATCTCCTCGCAGGAGGCGTCGAACGCGACCGACAGACCCGCGAGCACGCGGTCCTCCGGTCCGATCGGCTCCTCCTGGAGGAACAGGCGCGCCTCGGCGTCGACGAACGCGGCCGCGTTGCGGTGCGTCACGGCGACGCCCTTGGGCTTGCCGGTGGACCCGGACGTGAAGATGATCCAGGCGTCGTTGTCCAGCCCTGGTTCTCCGGGAACGCCGAGCGTGGTCCCGTGCAGGACAAGGGATCGGCCCTCGCCGAGCACGGCACTCACTTGCGCCTCACCGAAAACGAGCTCGGCGCGCTCGTCCGGGTCCTCGAAGTCGACGGGCACGTAGGCGGCGCCGGCGGCGAGGGTCGCGAGGATCGAGACGTAGAGGTCGACGGTCCCGGACGGCACGCGAATGCCGACCCGGTCGCCGACCCCGACGCCCTCGGCCGCGAGCTTTTCCTTGAGTTCCAGTACTTCCGTGATCAGTGCGCGGTACGTCAGCGCGGTGGTGCCGTCGTCGACGGCCAGCGCGTTCGGGTGCTCATCAGCACTCGCGCGCAGGATGTCCAGGAGGGTGCGCGGTGTCGGCGCCTGCCCTGCGGTGAACATCGATGGGAGGACAACGGGTTCAGCCGCGATCGTCACTTCAGCGTCACTTCTCACCCTCTCGGCAACTGGTAGCCGAGCAACTTTACAGTGTTGTAACCAACTACCTCTCTTCGAAGTACCCGCCCTCACAAGTGACCTCAGTCACCGCAACACTTTCGAGTGACTTCGCCGCCTGGTGCCGCGCGAGGTTCCACTCACGCCAGTCCTTCTCGACGTTGTACGCCTTGCGGTCTTTGAGGTACCGCAACGCACACGAGCGTTCCTTCTCCGGCAACCGCACGAGCGCGGGCACGGCGTCCTCCGACAGCTGCGACAGGTAGTACGTGTCGATCTTCTGCGTGGCCTCGAACCGCGACACGTTGTAGTCGGCAACCACCCGTTCGGGGTTCATCACCACCACTGCGAGGAAGAACGCCGCACCCGTGGCCACCACAGCCTTCGGCAACCACCTGGCGCGCAACGAAACCCCGCCCGCGATCACCATCAGGTACACCACGGCCAGCCACACCTCGCACGACGCCACGAGCAACCGCAGCACCGTCCACCCGTACGCCTGCTGGTAGAACCACATGCGGCTCAACGCACTCGCCACGATGACGAGCGTGAGCGTCGCCAAGGCCCCGAGCAGAACCTTGAGCCACAACTGTTCCCGCTGCGTGTTCTTCACCGCAAACCGCGCGACACCGGCAATTACCCCGAGCGTGAGAACGGTGACCCACAGCAGCTGCCAGAAACCGGACCGCGCGTACTCGGCGAACGTCACCCCGGCCGTCTTCATGACGTAGGCCTCGCCACCGAACAGCACGGCCAGCTGCGTCCCCACGAACCCGGCGAACAGCAACACCAGCGCACCCACCGGCAGCCCGTAGTCCTTGAGCCGCAACGACCCGGGCTTTCCTTCGGAGTCCTCGTCGATCTCCGGCGGCGCCGCCACCAGGTAGCACGCCCCCAACGCCCCCAGCGCCGCAACGACTCCGTAGAACGCCATCCGGACGTACTCGCCGATCTCGAGCTCGGGAATGAGGCTCTCGAAGAAGTCGCCGAACGCCTTGTCGGCCCCGGCCAGCAACGACCCGAACACCAGCAGCAGGACCAGCGCCACGCCGACGGAGATGAACGGCCGGATCCCGACCGGCCCGCGTCGCTTGAACCCCTTGGCCACCCAAGGAATGGACCTCAGCCCACCCAGCCCGACGCCGATCGCCCCGAACACGAGCCCCTTGACCGTCCTGCCACCCGCCATGGCGATCGACCCGCACAACAACGAGGCGAGCATGCTGAGCACGAACACCCACTCCGCGGCCCGCAGGAACCCCATCGCCAGGAACGCGAGCGAGGCAGCCAGCCACAACGCCCGCTCGACGGTCGGCTTGCCGGCGTAGAACAGCACACCGCCGATGCCGACGAGACCGGCGAGGAACCAGCCGATGCCGTTGTTGGGCACGGCCAGGAACGCCCCGGCGAGGCCCGCGGCCAGTCCTGCGATCAGGGCTTTCGACGGCGCACCCGTGGTGGGCGGACGCCACCAGGGCATGAAGGGCAGGCCCGGGGTCTGCATGGCCGCGGCCGCCGCCGGGTAGCGGGGAGGGGCCTGCCAGGGCGAGGCCGGGGGCAGGGTGGCGGTGACGACCTCGGCGGGTTGCAGGGGAGGCGTGGGCACGGCGGCCGGGGTGACGGGGTCCGCGACCTTCTTGACCTCAGCCTTCTCCTCGTCCGACGGATCTTGTCGGACCTCCTGAGTAGGTTGGGTCGCGGGGGACTCCGATCCAGGGGTACCCCTGCGCGAGCCTGCCTCGGCACCTCCGCCAGGCCTGTCCGACGAAGCCGCCGCGCCCGCCGCACCCGCATCCTCCACGGGGTCCGGCGAACCCCCAGCACCCGCCGGCTCCCCGCCTCCGGCAGTCGGCCGATACCCGACCTTCCGGAAGTTCCGGTACTTCGGCCGCCTCGAACCCTTCCCAGAAGGCGTCGAGCCCGTCGAGTCACTCATGTCTCTCTCCCAAAGCCCAAACGAGGGCGTGCGTCATCACCGCACCACGGCCACCCAAGGCCGGGCACGCTCAGAAAGCCAAGGTCAACGAGGCAAAGTCACCCGGATGCACGATCCGGGGTCCACGACGGCGATCACGCCACCGTGCAGGTCCACCACCCACCGGGCGATGGCGAGTCCGAGCCCGGTCCCGCCACCGCCCGCCCTCTCCCCTCGGGTGAACCGTTCGAAGATCCGCGACCGGTCGGCCGGGGCGATACCGGGCCCCTCGTCGCGCACCTCCAGCACCACTCCGGCAGCGGACGCGTACCCCGCCACGGACACCAACCCCCCGGTGGGTCCGTGGCGGGCCGCGTTGTCCACCAGGTTCACCAACACCTGGTGCAACCGCTCCCCGTCAGCGAAAACAGTCAGATCCCCGGCAACGTCGATCGAGAAGGAAGCCGACGGCGCGGCCACCGAGGCCTCTGCCACCACGTCGGCCACCAAAGACGACACCGACAACGTCTCCCGGTTCAGAGACAAAACCCCGGCATCGATCTTCGACAGGTCCAGCAACTCCGTCACCAGCCGCCCAAGCCGTTCGGTCTGGGCCAAAGCCGTCCGCATGGTCGAGGCATCGGCCACCGCGACCCCGTCGACCACGTTCTCCAGCACCGCCTGCAACGCCGAGATCGGCGTCCGCAGCTCGTGCGACACGTTCGCGATCAGCTCACGTCGTTGCTGGTCGGCGGCGGCCAGGTCGGCGGCCATCACCGTGAAGGCCTCCGCCAGCTGCCCGACCTCGTCCGACGAGGTCGACCGCACGGTCCGCGAGTAGTCCCCGGAAGCCATGGAACGAGCGGCCGAGGTCATCTCCCGCAACGGCGAAGTCATGCCGTGCGCCAGCAACTGCGAGGTCAGCAGCCCGAGGATCAACGCCATCAGCGTCGTCTGGGCCGGCAACCACCCCGTCACGTACCGGAAGTAGGCGAACGAGACACACCCGGACACCACGATCACGATGCCGATCTTGAGCTTGATCGACCGCACCGAGTCCAACGGACGCGGCAGCATGTCGAGCAACTCCCCGAGCCGCCTCACGACGGCACCTGCCGAGGCACCTCCAGCGCGTACCCCACCCCGTGCACGGTCCGGATCAGATCGGCCCCGAGCTTGCGCCGCAACGCCTTCACGTGCGAGTCGACGGTCCGCGACGAAGCCCCCTCGTGCCATCCACAGGCCTCCGCCAGCAACCGCTCACGCGCCTGCACGGCAGAAGGACGTTCAGCCAGGAAAACCAACAGGTCGTACTCGGTAGGCGTCAGATGAGCCTCAACGCCCGCCCGCGACACACGACGCGAAGACAGGTCGATCAGCAGATCACCCAACTCCAACGCACGCGACGACACGGCACGAGACACCCGACGCAGCAGAACGTGCACACGCGCCGCCAGCTCGCGCATCGAGAACGGCTTCGTCAGGTAGTCGTCGGCCCCCACGGCGAGCCCGACCAGAAGATCGGTCTCGTCCCCGCGAGCCGTCAGCATCAACACCGGCACCGACCGCGACGCCTGGATCCGCCGGCACACCTCCAGCCCGTCGAACCCCGGCAGCATCACGTCGAGCACCACCAGGTCGGGCAGGAAGGAAAAAGCCGTGGCCACCCCGGACGGACCGTCGTGCGCGACCGCCACCTCGAACCCCTCGGCCCGCAGCCGAGCGGCCACGGACTCGGCGATCGTGATGTCGTCCTCGACGACGAGCACCCGGCGCTGACCTGTCATGACGGCGACTTTATGTGCATGTCGTGGAGGATGCCGGGACGAGTTGTGAAGATCGTGTGCAGAAAGCAGTAGGTTCGGAGCATGAACGTCCTCGAAGCGGTCCTGGAGAGGATCACCTACGCCAACGAGGACAACGGCTACACCGTCGCCAAGGTCGACACGGGCCGAGGAGACCTGGTCACGGTCGTGGGCGCGCTGCTCGGCGCCCAGCCCGGTGAGTCGATCCGGATGCGCGGCACCTGGGGTTCGCACCCGCAGTACGGCAAGCAGTTCCACGTCGACGACTACACGACGATCCTCCCCGCCACCATCCAGGGCATCCGCCGCTACCTCGGCTCCGGCCTGATCAAGGGCATCGGCCCGGTGCTCGCGGACAAGATCGTCACCCACTTCGGCGTCCAGGCGCTCGACGTCATCGAGAACGAGCCGCAGCGGCTCATCGAGGTCCCGAAGCTCGGCCCGAAGCGCACCAAGCTCATCGCCGACGCCTGGGAGGAGCAGAAGGCCATCAAGGAGGTCATGGTCTTCCTCCAGGGCGTGGGCGTCTCCACGAGCCTCGCCGTTCGCGTCTACAAGCAGTACGCGGACAAGTCGATCGACGTGGTCAAGAACGAGCCCTACCGGCTGGCGTCGGACGTGTGGGGCATCGGCTTCAAGACCGCGGACGTCATCGCCAAAGCCGTCGGCATCCCGCACGACAGCCCGCAACGGGTCAAGGCGGGCCTCCAGTTCACGCTGTCCGAGGCCACCACCGACGGCAACTGCTACCTGCCGGAACAGGCACTCATCGCGGACGCCATCAAGATCCTCCAGGTCGACACCGGCCTGGTCATCGACTGCCTCGCCGAACTGGTCGAGGAGGAGGGCGTGGTCAGGGAGGAGTTCCCGGACGACGAGATCGCCATCTACCTCGTGCCGTTCCACCGGGCCGAGATCTCGATGGCCGCCCAGCTCAAACGCCTGCTGCACACCGACGCCGACCGCATGCCGAGCTTCCAGACCGTCGACTGGGGCAAGGCGATCGCCTGGCTCGGCACCGAGCTCGAACAGCACCAGCGCGAAGCCGTGCAACTGGCCCTGACGAAGAAGGTCGCCGTGCTGACCGGCGGCCCCGGCTGCGGCAAGAGCTTCACGGTCCGCTCGATCGTGCGGCTGGCCCAGGCGAAACGGGCGAAGATCGTCCTCGCCGCCCCGACCGGCCGTGCCGCGAAACGCCTCACCGAGCTGACCGGTCACGAGGCCCGCACCGTCCACCGCCTGCTGGAGCTCAAACCGGGCGGCGACGCGGCCTACGACCGGGACCACCCGCTCGACGCCGACCTCGTGGTCGTGGACGAGGCCTCGATGCTGGACCTGTTGCTGGCCAACAAACTCGTCAAGGCCGTCCCGCCCGGCGCCCACCTGCTGCTCGTCGGCGACGTCGACCAGCTGCCGTCCGTGGGCGCGGGCGAGGTGCTCCGGGACGTGCTGGCGCAGGGCAGCCCGATCCCGAACGTCCGCCTCACCCACATCTTCCGGCAGGCCCAGGAGTCCGGCGTCGTCACGAACGCCCACCGCATCAACAGCGGCGACTACCCGATCGTCCAGGGCATGCCCGACTTCTTCCTCTTCAGCACCGACGAGGCCGAGGAGGCCGCGACGACGACCGTCGACGTCGTCGCGAACCGCATCCCGCGCAAGTTCCGGCTCGACCCGCGCAAGGACATCCAGGTCCTCGCCCCGATGCACCGCGGCCCGGCCGGCGCGGGCGCGCTCAACACGGTCCTGCAGGAGGCTCTCACGCCGTCCAGGGACAACCTGCCCGAGAAGCGCTTCGGCGGCAGGGTGTTCAAGCTGGGGGACAAGGTCACCCAGATCCGCAACAACTACGACAAGGGCAAGAACGGCGTCTTCAACGGCACTCTAGGTGTGGTCATCGCCCTCGACACCGTCGAACAGAAGCTGACCATCCGCACCGACGAGGACGAAGAGGTCGACTACGAGTTCTCCGAACTGGACGAGCTCAGCCACGCCTACGCCATGACCATCCACCGGTCGCAGGGCAGCGAGTACCCGTGCGTGGTCATCCCGATCACGACCAGCGCGTGGATGATGCTCCAGCGCAACCTGCTCTACACGGCCGTGACGCGCGCGAAGAAGCTGGTGGTCCTGGTGGGCAGCAAACGGGCCATCGGGCAGGCGGTGCGCACGGTCGGGGCGGGCCGCCGCCACACGGCGTTGGCCCACCGCCTCCGCACTACACAGACTTCAGATAGTCGGTGATCAGCCGCGCCCACGGCATCGCGGACTCCAGCGCGATCGCGTGACCGCACGGCAGGTCGGCGTACTTCGCGCCGGGGACGAGGTCGGAGACCTCCTTGCCCAGCTCGGGCGACAGCAGCTGGTCACCGGTCGCGCCGATCACCAGCGTGGGCTGCGTGACCTGCGGCAGCGCGTCCGACAGGTCGGTCCTCAGGATCAGGTCGATGTGCGCGGACGATCCCGTCGGCACGGACGCGCCGATCAGCTCGGCGAACCCTTCGGCCTGCGCGGGCGAGAGCCGGGCCAGGTACGCCTTGCTGCACATCAGGGAGAGGATGTACCGCGCCAGCGCCGCACGCGGCCCGTCGAGCAGCACCTTCCACTTGTCGATCTTCACCTTGGTCGCGGCGTCGATCTTGGTGAACGGCGTGCTCAGCACCAGTCCGCGGACCCGCTCGGGGTGCCGGACCGCCGCCGTGACGGCGACCGCGCAGCCCATCGAGTAGCCGGACACGAAGAACGACTCGTGCCCGGCCTTGACCGCGACGTCGACCAGGTCGTCGGCGAGCTGCTCGAGGTCGAGCGCTCCCGCCGCCTTGGGGGACCCGCCGGAGCCCGGCAGATCCGGTGCGATGACGGTGAAGTGCTGGGTCAGGGTTCCGAGGATCGGTCCGTAGTTGGCCTGGATGCTGCCGCCCGCGCCGTGCACGAGCAGGAGAGCCGGGCCACTGCCCTTGACGACGGTGGACAGGCCGGTCATGGGGAACCCCCGAGTTTTGTCAGTCCATGCTGCGAACGATGGTCGGCTCCAAGCCTTCGTCGTCGTCCGTGAGGGAACCGCGCCAGGGGAAGTCGAAGTGTGCGGCCTCGGTGACACCGTCGATGTAGAGATGATCCATGGCCTGGTCTCCTCAATCTTCCCAAGGTAGGTTTGTCGCGCGGGACCTCGCTGTCCGTCGAGTCGGTTTCGGCCTCACCAGCACAATAACCGCTGCGGTGCTGGGAGAAATCCTATTGATTTTCGTCACAGCGCGCCAAGTGGCCGGTTTCCCGATCCCAAGCACCGGACGGTAATCATCCGGTCGGTCGAACGGACTGGCGATGTCCGGCCGAACGGGCCATCCTCGTTGATCATGCGGACCGCCGTCGCCCTGCTCGCCTGCACAGCACTCCTGCTCGCCCCCGCGCCCGCGCCGGCGGAAGGTCCACAAGCGACATACGTGCTGCGTGTGCCTGCACCAATGGGTGATTCTGCCCAACGGTTGTTGCGCCTCGGTTACGACGTGTTGGAGCAACGTGACGGCGACGACCTGTTCGTCGTGGGCGAGAAGCAGACCGCGGACGAGCTCGCCGCGGACGGGTTCCAGGCCGCGGTCGAGACGGTGATGCCCCCGTCTCAGTGGGAGGCGCGTTCTCTGGCCGACACCACCTATTACGGCGGCTATCGGACCATCACCGCGCAGTTCGCCCATCTGAACGAAGTCGCGGCAGCGCATCCCGAACTCGCGACCGTCGTCGACTACGGCGACTCGTGGCGCAAGACGCAGGGCAGCGGCGGTTATGACTTGAAGGCCCTCTGTCTCACCCGCAAAAGCCCAGGTGATTGTGCGTTGTCGCCGAACGCGCCGAAGCCGCGTTTGTTCGTGATGGGTCAGCTGCACGCACGGGAAATCACGACCGGCGACATGGCGTACCGGTTCATCGACGACCTGGTCGCTTCAGAGCTGACGCCGATGCTGAACGACATCGAGGTCTGGGTCGTGCCGATCGCCAACCCGGACGGCGTCGAGATCGTGGAGTCCGGCGGCGACACGCCCGTCCTGCACCGCAAGAACGCCAACGGCACCTGCGCCTCCTCGCGCGGCGTCGACCTGAACCGCAACGCGGGTTCGCACTGGGGCGAGGTCGGCTCGTCCACGAACAAGTGCGCCGAGACCTACCGCGGCCCGCGCGCCGACTCCGAGGTGGAGGTCCAGGCGCTGGAGTCGTTGTGGCGCAAGCTCTACCGCGACACCCGCCTGCCCGGCGACACCGCGGCGGCGTCGGCGGACACCACCGGAGCCGTGATCTCCATGCACAGCTACGGCAACTACGTGCTCTTCCCGTGGGGCTGGAGCACGCAGAAGACCGGCAACGACGCCGCGCTGCGCAAGATGGCCCAGGACATGGCCTCGCTGTCCGGCTTCACGGCCGGCCAGCCCGGTGAGGTGCTCTACAACGCGTCCGGCGCCACCGACGACTGGGTGTACGACGACCTGGGCGTGCCCAGCTTCGTCTGGGAGATCGGCGCGGGCTCCGGCAGGTGCGGTGGCTTCCTGCCGCCGTACTCGTGCCAGAAGGACGTGCATTGGCCGAAAGTGCGCCCCATGCTCGTTTCGGCCATGAATGCAGCGAAACGCCCGTACTGACCGTTGTGGTGGCATGGGGAAACGTTTGCTCGCCACCACAGCAGCTCTGTGCCTGCTCTTCACGGGGACCGCGGTCGCCGAGCCGCGGCAGGTAGACCGCAGGATCGTCCAGGAGGGGCTGGACGAGCTCGTGGCCGTCGGGGTCGCCACCGGCACCCAGGTGCACGTGACGGACGGCCGGACCCGCTTCAGCGCGCGGTCCGGCACCGCCGAGAACACCAGCTCGCGCCCGGTGCCGCTGAACGGCCGCTTCCGCGCGGGCAGCATCACCAAGACGTTCACGTCGACCGTCGTGCTCCAGCTCGCCGGAGAGGGCAGGATCGAGCTGGACGCGCCGGTCGACCGCTACCTGCCCGGCCTCGTCGACCGCCGGATCACCGTCCGCCAGCTGCTCCAGATGACCGCCGGGCTGTTCAACTACACGAACGCGCTGAAGTTCGACCCGCAGGGCTTCGAACCGGACCGCTTCCAGAGCTGGACGCCGGAGCAGCTCGTCGCGATCTCCACGGCCCGGCCCCTCGACTTCGAGCCCGGCACGCGGTGGAACTACTCCAACACCAACTACGTCGTGCTCGGCCTGCTGATCGAGAAGACCACCGGCAGGTCGTACGAGCGGGCCGTCGAGCAGCGGGTGCTGAAGCCGTTGCGCCTCACCGAGACCAGGTTCCCCGGCGACGACGTGGAGATCCGTGGTCCGCACGCCCACTCGTACGGGATCGTGGACGGCAGGACGGTCGACACGACGCGCTTCAACCCGTCCGTCTTCTGGGCCGCCGGTGACGTCATCACGACCACCCGCGACCTCGACACGTTCTACGGCGCCCTGCTCACCGGCAAGCTGCTGAAGCCCGCCCAGCAGGCCGAGCTCACGAAGACCACGGCGGTCAGCACCGACTACGGCCTCGGCATCTTCGTCGACAAGGCCCCGTGCGGCGTCACGATCATCGGCCACACCGGCGGCGTGCCCGGCTTCGCGAGCTACGCCTACTCGACGCCGGACCTGAAGCGCCGGGTGGAGCTCTCGATCTCCGCGGGCGTCGGCACCGGGGACCCGACCCCGGCCTACGGCAAGCTGATCAACGAGATCTTCTGCTGAACGGAGCAAGGGACATCCCCGGGCTCCTGTGCGACTCGAGGTGGATGTGAACGCACGCCGCGCCTCGATTAGCTGGAGCGCATGGGGATTCGACTGACAGCAACGATCACGGCAACGAGCCTGCTGGCTCTCACCACGGCGGGCGTCGCGTCGGCGGACACGTCGCCGGGCGTCGATCGCGAGGTGATCCAGCAGGCGCTCGACCAGGTCACGCAGAGCGGTGCGGCCCTGGGCGTGCAGGCGAGGGTCACGGACGGGCGGCAGCGCTTCACCGCCGTGTCCGGCAAGGCCGAGCTGAACAGCGACAGGAAGGTGCCTGACAACGGCCGGTTCCGCGTCGGCAGCATCACCAAGACGTTCGTCGCGACGGTGGTGCTCCAACTCGTGGGGGAGGGCAAGGTCGACCTGGACGCACCCGTCGTCCGCTACCTGCCCGGCCTGGTCGACGACCGCATCACCGTCCGCCAGGTCCTGCAGCACACGAGCGGCCTCTACAACTACACGCAGGCGCTGCCGCTCGACCCGGACGCGTTCGAGCAGATCCGCTACAAGCACTGGGAACCCGCCGAGCTCCTCGCGCTGGCCACGAGCAAGCCGCTGGACTTCGACCCCGGCACGCAGTGGAACTACTCCAACACCAACTACGTCGTCGCCGGGCTGCTCGTCGAGAAGATCACCGGCAGGCCCTACGAGAAGGCGGTGGAACAACGCGTCCTGAAGCCGTTGCGCCTGAACGACACCGAGGTGCCCGGCGACAAGGCGGCCATCAGCGGCCCGCACGCGAAGGCGTACTGGGTGGTGGCCGGACAGCCGTCCGAGATCACCAGGATGAACCCGTCGGTCGCCTGGGCGGCCGGTGAGATGATCTCCACGACCCGCGACCTCGACACGTTCGTCGACGCGCTGGCCGACGGCAAGCTGCTGAAGCCCGCGCAGCAGAAGGAACTCAGCAAGACCACCGCGGTGAGCCCTGGGTACGGCCTCGGTCTCCAGGTCGAGACCCTGCCGTGCGGTGCGACGGTGTGGGGCCACGGCGGTGGCATCCCCGGCTACTCGTCGCAGCTGCTGACCTCGCCGGACACCAAGCAACGCTTCGAGCTCAACGCGACCAGCGGCCCGACCCAGGGCGACCCCGGCGAGGCCTTCAACCGGATCCTCACCGAGGTCTTCTGCTGACCATGAGACTGATCGCCGCACTCACCGCCGCCACGCTGCTGGCCACCGCCGGCACCGCGGCGGCGGCACCACCCGAGCACGAGGCCGTGCAACGGACCATCGACGAGCTGACGAAGTCCGGTGGCGCGCTGGGCATCCAGGTCCGCATCGACGGCCGCGACACGCTCCGGTCGGGGTTCGCCGAACGCGGTTCGAGCAAACCCGTGCCGCACAACGGAACCTTCCGCATCGGCAGCGTCACCAAGCCGTTCGTGTCGACCGTGGTGCTTCAGCTCGCAGGAGAGGGGAGGCTCGACCTGGACGCGCCGGTCGTCCGCCACCTGCCCGGCCTGGTCGACGCCCGCATCACCGTCCGCCAGCTGCTGCAGCACACCAGCGGCCTCTACGACCACACCGAAGCCCTGCCGCTCGACCCCGCCGGGTTCCACTCGATCCGCTTCAGGACGTGGACCCAGCAGGAACTCGTGGACATCGCCACCAGCCGCCCGTTGCTCTTCGAACCGGGCGCGGGGCAGAGCTACTCCAACACGGGTTACATCGTGCTGGGCATGCTGATCGAGAAGCTGACCGGACGGCCGTACCAGCACGCCGTCGAGCAGCGCATCCTGAAGCCGTTGCGGCTCAAGGACACCGTGCTGCCACGCACCACTGTGGACATCCCCGGACGGCATGCGCACGGCTACTACCCGGACGCCGCGGGCAACGTCATCGACGTCACGCGCCTCAACCCGTCGTGGGGAGGGGCGGCGGGGGAGATGATCTCGACGACCCGCGACCTCGACACGTTCCTGGCCGCGCTGCTCGCCGGAAAGCTGCTGAAACCCGCCCAGCAAAGGGAACTGACGCGCACCACGGCCGTCAGCCCCGGCTACGGCCTGGGCCTCTCGGTGGTGAAGCTGGCGTGCGGCACCACGATCTACGGCCACGACGGCTCGATCCACGGGTTCGCGTCGTTGATGCTCGGCTCGCCGGACGGCAAGCGCTTCGAGCTGTCCGTCACCGACAACGGCAGCAACGCCGAACCCGGCGATGCCTACCGCAAGTTGATGGACCAGCACTTCTGCTGATCCCGGGCAAAACAAAAGGGGAGCTGGGTTGACCCAGCTCCCCTCCCGGCGTTTATGAAGATCAGCCGAGGCCGTTCTTCATCGCTTTCACCAACTCACCGTTCGAGGTGTCTCCGGACATCTCCCAGAAGAAGGCGCCACCGAGACCCTGGCCGTTCGCCCAGCTCATCTTGCTGCCGATGGTGGCCGGGGTGTCGTAGCTCCACCACTGGTCGCCACACTTGGCGTAGGCCGTGCCCGCGACGGTGCCCGTGGCCGGGCAGGACGTCTTGAGCACCTTGTAGTCCTGGATGCCCGGCTCGATGCCCGGCGCGGGGCCGGTCGCCGTGCCGCCAGGAGCAGCCTGCGAAACGCCCGACCAGCCGCGGCCGTAGAAGCCGATGCCGAGCAGGAGCTTCTTGGACGGAACGCCCTTGCCCTTGAGCTTCTGGATCGCCGCGTCGGAGTAGAAGCCCGCGGTCGGGATGCCGGCGTAGTTCGTCAGCGGGGAGTGCGGGGCCGTCGGGCCCTGCGCCGCCCAGGCGCCGAAGTAGTCGTACGTCATGACGTTGTACCAGTCGACGTACTGCGCGGCACCGGCGTAGTCAGCGGCGTCGATCTTGCCGCCGTTGGTGCCGTCGGCCGTGATGGCCGAGGTGACCAGGTAGTTCTGGCCGAACTTCTGGCGCAGCTTCTGCATCAGCAGGCGGTAGGAGTCGAAACCGCTCGTGTCGCAGGTGAGACCACAGGCGTTCGGGTACTCCCAGTCGATGTCGATGCCGTCGAACAGGTTCGCCCAGCGCGGGTCCTCGAGCAGCGAGTAGCAGGAGTCAGCGAACGTCTGACGCGAGGACTCGGAGGCCGCCGCCTGAGCGAAGCCACCGGACCAGGTCCAGCCACCGAACGAGTACAGCACCTTGATGTGCGGGTACTTCTTCTTCAGCTTCAGCAGCTGGTTGAAGGCACCGCGAACCGGCGCGTCCCACACGTCAGCAACGCCGTCGACCGACTCGGCCGCCGTGTACGACTTCTCGATCGCCGGGAACGACTCACCGATCACACAACGGCCGTTCGTCACGTTGCCGAACGAGTAGTTGATGTGCGTGATGTTCGCGGCCGTGCCGGAGGTGTCCATGTTCTTCGGCAGGTAGTTCTTGGCGGGGTAGGTGCCCCACTCGGTGAAGTAACCGAGGTTGATCTTGCCGCCAGGCTGAGGACCACCGGTCGTGGTCGTCGTCGTGGTGGTCGTGGTGGTGGTAGTCGTCGTGGTCGACGTCGTCGTGGTGGTCGTCGGGTTCGTCCCGCCGGCCTCACACGAGCCACCGTTGAGCTTGCAGTTGGTCGGCGCACCGAACGTGCCGGTGTAGGAGCCGTTGAAGCCGAAGCTCACCGACCCGCCGACACCGATGTTGCCGTTCCAGGTGTTCTTGACCGTGACGGTCTGACCGCTCGTGGTGTACGAGCCGTCCCACAGCGAGGTGACCTTGTGGTTCGCCGGCATGGTGAACTCGACGGTCCACGACGTCAGAGCCGCCGCGCTGTTGTTCTTGATCGTGTACTTGCCCTCGAAGCCCGTTCCCCAGTCCGAACCCTTGGAGAACGTGGCGGAAACGCCACCGGCGCCGCTAGCAGCGGGCACGACGACGATTCCGAGGACCAACGCGGACAGGGCCGCGAAGAGAGCAGCTAGATGCCATCGGAACTTGGACATCGGTCTCCTCAGTCGCAGGGGTACCGGAACGATGTGGTTTAGACCACTCGAAGGTCAAGGTCTAGACCTCTGCCGTCACTCGAACGGAGCAGTCCGAAAACGGTTTAGTAAGTCCGGCCTGTCTTGTTTCGGTCTATTTGGTTAACCATTGGAGGGGTTCCGAGACGACAACCCTTCGGGCGGACTTCGGCCCAGGTGACTGCACACAGAGGACGGTCGGCCCTAGCTTCGTTCCATGCCAAAGCGTTTCTCCACGGCACGCGGCCGCGAGTTCGGCGACGCCCTTCGTGCGGCGTTGGCCGCAACGGGCATGACCGCGCGCGAGATCTGCGAGAAGATCGACTGGGACCCCGGCAAGCTCTCGGATCTGATGAACGGCAAGGGCGGCTGCACCGAGATCGACGTGGCCATCCTGCTCAGCTTCTGCCGCATCGCGCCGGAGGAGCGCGACCACTTGCTGCATCTGTTCCGCCAGACCGACGCCAAGGACTGGTGGCAGCACCACGGCGCGACGCAGCCGATCCGCCCGCGGACCTTCATCGAGCACCTTCGAAAGGCCAAGAAGTTCATCGGCTGGTCGCCCCTGGCCGTGTCGGGCCTCCTCCAGATCCCGGACTACACGCGAGCCGTGTGTCTCGCCGCCGGCAAGAGCAAGCCGGAGGAGATCGAAGAACGGGTCGCCATCCGGCAGAACATGCAGGAGGTGTTCCGGCAGCGCCTTGACTGCGTGTTCTACCTCCACGAACAGGTCTTGCTGCTGCCTGTCGGCGGCCACAGCGTGCTGCGTGCGCAGCTGCACCATCTGCTGGAGATGTGGGTGCGCCCGTACATCGACATCAGGGTCGTGCCCACCGAAGCTGGTGCCCACGCGGGGCTTGCCGGGGCGTTCACGATGATGGAGTTCGACCGGATCGAACCGGTCGTCTTCGTGGAGGCCGAGAACTCCAGCCTCATCATCGAGGCTCCGATCGCCGTCGAGGGCTATAGCGAGGTGCTGAAGTCCCTCGAAAAGATCGCTTTGGGTGCGGAAGAATCCAGGAGGAGGATCTCCCAACACGCGACCTGATGAAGGGCCCCGCATGTGGCGTAAGAGCAGCTATAGCGCGAACGCGGTCGACTGCGTTGAAGTCGGTCGAGGTGTCGGCCTCCGCGACAGCAAAGCCCCCGCCACCCACCTTCCCGTCGCGCCCAGCTCGTGGTTCGCGTTCCTGGGCTTCGTGAAGGACGGCAAGTTCGCACCATCGGGTCAACACCGCTAGTCCGCCGAGCGTCGCCCACGCCCGTTGCCAACGATGAGGGGCGTGCACTTCACCGTTCCTGAACAGGCAAGACGTGACCACACGGTCGAATCCGCCCTCGCCGACCTGCGCGCCGGACGCCCGGTGATCGTGGTCGACGACGAGGACCGCGAGAACGAAGGCGACCTGGTCATGGCCGCCGAACACGCCACCCCGCACGCGCTGGCGTTCTACGTCCGGCACACGAGCGGGCTGGTCTGCGCGCCGATGTCGCCCGAGGTCGCCGACCGGCTGCGGCTGCCGCTCATGGTCCAGGACAACGAGGATCCCGAAGGCACGGCGTTCACGGTCTCGGTGGACGCCTCCACCGGCATCGAGTCCGGCATCTCCGCCGCCGACCGGGCCCACACGCTCCAGGTTCTGGCCGATCCGACGAGCACCCACAAGAGCGTGCGGCGCCCTGGGCACGTGTTTCCGTTGCGCGCGCGTGAAGGTGGTCTCTCCGTGCGGCGTGGGCACACAGAGGCGGCCGTCGAGCTCATGCGGTTGGCACACCTCCAGCCGGTGGCCGTGATCAGCGAGATGTGCAACGAGGACGGG
Source organism: Lentzea sp. NPDC058450 (assembly GCF_042721395.1). Taxonomy (NCBI): domain Bacteria; kingdom Bacillati; phylum Actinomycetota; class Actinomycetes; order Pseudonocardiales; family Pseudonocardiaceae; genus Lentzea; species Lentzea sp. NPDC058450. The sequence continues at coordinate 159,783 of NZ_JBHXLO010000012.1, read as the reverse complement.
AGCATGGCGCGCGTGCCGGAGCTGCGGAAGTTCGCGGAACAGCACTGGTTGAAGCTGGTGTCGATCGAGCAGGTCGCGGCCTTCGCGCAGGAGGGTGTGGTGGCGCGATGACGTTGCTCGCCACCGTTTTCGACCTCGACGACACGCTGGTCGACAGCGCCGGCACGTGGAACCGGGTGATCGGCGCCGTCGCTGCCCGCCACGAGTACCGCTGGACCGCACACGACTGGACCGCGATCCAGGGGACGTCCACCTGGGGCGCTTACCTCGCCGAACGGTGTGGCGACCTCACGCCGGAGCGGGCGACCTCCGAGTGTGTCGACGGCATGGTGGACGCCATCGCGCGCGGCGAGTTCGGGCTGCTTCCCGGAGCCGCGGAGCTCGTGGCCCAGGCTGCGGAGCTGGGGCCGGTCGGGCTCGTGTCGGCGTCACCGCGCCGGTACGTGCGGGCGGCCGCGTCGGCGTCCGGGCTCAGGAGGCACGTCGAGGCCATCGTGACCGGGGACGACGTCGTGCACGGCAAGCCGGCGCCCGACCCGTACCTGCTGGCCGCGCGCAAGCTCGGGCTCGACGCCGCGAACTGCCTGGCGGTCGAGGACTCGGCGTCCGGCATCCGGTCGGCGCACGCGGCCGGGATGACGGTGCTCGCGATTCCCAACGCCACCACGGCCCGCAACGCCGAAGTGCTGAAGCTGGCGGCGCTCCAGGCCACCGACGCGCGCACAGCGGCCAAAGAAATCTGTCAACTGTGGGTAAACGTTTACGCGCTCAGCCGATAGCGCGTTCCGCTCCCCACGCGGCGATGTCCTCCCGGCTGCGCAGGCCCAGCTTGTCGCGCAGCCGGTGCAGCCGGGAGGCCACGGTCCGCAGCGACACGTTGAGGCGGTTGGCGATCTGCTGGTTCGTCAGGCCCGTGGCCAGCAACGCGATCACCCGGCGTTCGTGGTCGTCGAGCGAGTCGAACGCGGCCTCGGTGCGGTCCAGCCACACCTCGTCCTGGATGAACGCCTCCGTCTCGGTCGCGCTCAACGGCGTTGATGCCGCCTCTGCGCGCGCAACAGGCAGCATCAGCCGTGCGGTGCGCATGGCTCCGGCGACCTTTTCTGCCCAGAACGGGTTGGGCACGACACCGACGGAACGGCGCATGGCGCGTCCGGTGGCTTCCAGCCGTAGCGCGCGCTCTGCCTGACCACGCGTCAACGCGACCACGGCCAAACCCTCAAGGGCGTCAGGCGCGGTCAACGGGTTGATGCCGTCCATGCGCAGTGCTTCCTGGAACGCGTGTGTGGCCTCGTCGAGGTCGCCCTGCACCAACGCGACGGCACCCCGTGTGTTCAGTGCGGAGGCGATGCGCGCGGGGACGCCCGACGCGCGCGAGAGGGGCAACGCCGACATGACGTTCTCTTCGGCGCGTGCGTGCTTGCCCAGCGACAAGGCCGTGCGTGCCAAATCGACCAAAGCCGTCGCACGGGCAAGAGGTTCGCCCAACAACTCGGCGACCCTTAAACACTCGGTGTTGTTCTTGTCCGACGCCTCCCACTCGCCGGACGACTGCTGCACGGCCGCGAGCGTGCTGCGGCTGCTCATCACCAACGCCGGCTGCCCGATGGTCCCGACCAGCCGCGACACCTCGGCGGAGAACTCGACGGCCTCGTCGTGATCGCCCTGCTCGGCCGCGAACCGGGCCGCGTGGTTCAGCGCCACGCAGCGGTAGTCGTCCCTTGTGGACGGTCGGCGCAGCGCGTCCCGCAGCATCACGCGAGCCTGCCCGAGCCGGCCGCGCCGGGCGGCGCAGTCGGCCAGCGCGGAAGTCAGCAGCAGCAACCGTTCGTCGGCGCGATCGGCCGCCCACTCGACCGTGCCGAGCAGGCTGTCGACGTGGTTGTCCAGCTTGTGCTGCACGTCTGCGGACATCGACAACGGCGCGGTGATCAGCACGTCCGACAGGTCGGTGAACCACCGCGCCAGCGCCTCGTAGGCGACGTCCAGCTCGCCCGCCGCCACCAGTTTCTCCTTGGCGTGCAGGCGGATCGTCTCCAGCTGCCGGAACCGCGTCGTGCCGGGCACGGCCGTCACGAGCGACTTCGCCTGCAACCGCGACAGCACGTCCAGCACCGGCTCCGCCGACCGTTCCGACGAGCAGACCTCGGTGGCCGCGGCCAGGTCGAAGCCACCGTCGAACACGGAAAGCCGGCGCAGCGCGAACTGCTCGTCCGGCTGCAGCAGCTGGTAGCTCCAGTCGATGGCCTCCCGCAGCGAACTCTGCCGCGGCGACTTGCGGCAGCCCAGCGTGAGCAGCTCCAGCGGTTCGTCCAGGCGGTCGCAGATGTCCTCGACCGGCAGCAACCGCACCCAGCGCGCCGCGAGTTCGATCGCGAGCGGCATGCCTTCCAAACGTGCGCACAACAACGCCACAGCAGCTGTGTTGTCCACGGACAGACGGAAGTCGGGCTTGCGTTCGCGCGCACGGTCCACGAACAGCTTCACGGCCTCCGAGCGCGGCGCGGCCGTCGTGACCAGGTCGCGGTCCGTCGACGGCACGGGCAGCCCCTCGACGGGGAAGCTGACCTCGCCGGTGATCCACAACGCCTCGCGGGACGTCGCGAGCACCCGGACGCCGGGGCAGCGGTTCAGCAGCACGTCGGTGAGCTCGGCGCAGGCGTCGAGGAGGTGCTCGCAGTTGTCGAGCACCACGACGACCTTCATGTTCACCAGCGTCTCGAGCACGGTGTCGCGCAACGGTTCGTCGGTCTCGGCGGCCACTCCGAGCGCGTCAGCGAGGGCTGGCACGACGTCTCGGGTGGTGGTGACCTCGCCCAGTTCGACGAGCAGAACGCGGTCCGTGCGGCCACGCCGCAGCCGTCCGGCGGCCTCCAGCGCGAGTCTCGTCTTGCCCGCACCCGCACTGCCCACGAGCGTAACGAGACGATGCCTGCGCAACAGCTGGTCGAGTTTCGACAGCTCCTGCTGGCGGCCCACGAACGTGTCGCGGGCAGCAGGCAGGTTGGAGAGGACACGCAGGTTCTGCCTGGTGGTGGGCGTTGGTGCCGTAACGGTCGCACGGCGGCGATAGGCCCGTTGGCGGCAGGCGTTGGAGCAGTAGGACCTGCGTTGCTCGGAGGTGGCGGGAGGCAGCGCGCCGTCGCACAGAGCGCAACGTCCGGTGCTGGTCATGAGTCCCTCTCCGCAAGCCGTAACGGCAGGAGGTTCCTGTCTCGCTCCGGCGTTTGCGCTGTTCGTGGGCGGTGGCCCGAGGTGTGCAACCCGTTACGCCTCCGTGCGCGTGAGACGGTTCGCAACCTGCTCGTTATGCGTCCCTTCCCGGAGTCCTCGTTCGGGAACAAACTGGAAGCTGGTCCGGTCTGACAGGGAGTCCGCATGACGTTGACGACGAGCACCTCGTGGACGAGCGCAGGGCTGCAGCTCGTGGACAAACCGCGCACGATCACCGTCGGCATCGCTGATGACGAGGTCCTGATCCGCACGGGTGTCCGCGGTGTGCTGGAGCGCAGCGGCAACGTCGCGGTGGTCGGCGAGGCGGGCGACGGCGGCGGGGCGTTGGAGCTCGCACGGCGGCAACGTCCGCAGGTGCTGCTGATGGACGCGTCCATGCCCGGCATGGAAGGCCTCGCGGCGGTGCGGATGGTGCGCAGGCACGTGCCGGGCACCCAGGTGATCATGCTGTGCACCCCGCAGACCGAAGAGATGTTGTTCCCGGCGTTGCGCGCGGGCGCGGCGGGATTCCTGTTCAAGAACGGCGAACCGGACGCTCTCGTGAAGGCCGTGCGTGCCGTCGCCGCGGGAGAGGCGATGCTCTCGCCGTCCGCGACCCGTGCGTTGATCGACCACTTCACCGGCGCGGACTCGGAACGGCGGGACGCCGCGCGCAGCCGCATCAGCCTGCTCACCCGGCGGGAGCAGGAAGTGCTCGTGTACTTGGCGCAAGGCATGGCGAACGCACGCATCGCAAGGCTCATGTACCTCTCGGAGGGGGCTATCAAAGCCCACGTCAGCCGACTGCTGACGAAACTTCGGTGCGACAACCGCGTCCAGGCCGCTCTCATCGCACGCGACGCCGCCCTTCCCTGCTGAAATCCGACAACTCCTGCAACGGCGCGACGGTCAGCCTAGCCACGGATTTTCGCGCCGAGTAGCAGGTCACCCGGTTGGCCCCGTCCAGAATGATGTCGCTTTCCCGCCAGCGTCTCGGTTGGAATGGCGTCATGCTTGGTCACATGCCGCCGGCCACGTTCTCGGAACGCCTGCACTTTCAGGCACCTCTTTGCCCCGACAACCTGTTCGGCCACCTCATCGCCACCGCCGTGCCCGGCGTGGAGGAGTGGCGGGACGGTGTCTACCGGCGAACCTTGCGACTTCCTTACGGCTTTGGCATCGCGGCTTTGCAACCGTTCCAGGACCACGTTGAGTGTGTCCTCGAACTGTCGGATTCTCGCGATTCGGCAAGTGCTCTAGACCTTTGCCGGTTTCTGCTCGACCTCGACGTGGATCCATTCGTGGTCGATGCGGCGTTGTCGGCCGATCCGCTTTTGGCGCCGTTGGTGGCGGCTGCTCCTGGGCGTCGTGTGCCGCGCACGGTGGACGGGGCGGAGTTCGCCGTGCGGGCCGTTCTGGGGCAGCAGGTGTCCACGAAGGCGGCTCGTACGCACGCCGCACGGCTCGTTGCGGCTCATGGGACGCCGGTGGGAGACCTGTTCCTGTTCCCGTTGTCGTTCGACGTCGCCGAGCTGGCGATGCCGGAGTCGCGGCGGCGGACGATGGCGGCGTTGCTGGAGGCGCTGGAGTCCGGTTTGGACCTTTCGCCTGGTGCCGATCGAGTCGTTGCGCGGGAATGGCTTTCGTCGCTGCCGGGGTTCGGGCCGTGGACCGTTGAGTCGATCCTGATGCGCTCTTTGGGGGATCCCGACGCGTTCCTGCCCACGGATCTCGGGATCCGGCTGGCCGCCGAGGCGTTGGGACTGCCGTCGACGCCCGGCGCGTTGGTCAAGCGTGCGGAGGCGTGGCGGCCGTGGCGGGCGTACGCGGTGCAGCACCTGTGGGCGACCGGTGATCACGAGGTGAACCGAATCCCGGCCTGACCTGCACGCTCGCGTACATCGCCGTGGAGTCCTGGTGGACGAAGCCGGGCAGCGGTGGCGGGTTCTGCGCGAACTGCTGGAGGGCCTCGAAAACGTCGAGCGCCGTGTTGGGGCGTCCGTCGGGTTCCTTGGCCAGCAGGCTTTGCAGCGTCGCGTTGAGCGGGCTCTTCAGTTGCGGCGGCGCCTCTTTGACGTGCTTGTCGAACACCGCGTAGGCCGTGGGACCGGTGAAGAGTTGTTCGCCCGTCAGCATTTCGTGCAGCACGCAGCCCAGCGCGTACAGGTCGCTCCTCGGTTCGGCGGTGCCGCGCTGGATCTGTTCCGGGGCCATGTAGCTCGGCGTGCCGAGGATCTGCCCGGCGCGGCTGAACGGGGCGACGTCGCTCTCCTTGAGCAGTGCCAGGCCGAAGTCCAGGACCTTCACCGCGCCGTCCGGGCACAGCATCAGGTTGGTGGGCTTGAGATCGCGGTGGCAGATGCCGCGGTCGTGGGCCGTGGTCAGCACGGCGGCGGCCTGCGCGGCGATGTTCGCGGCCCAGGCCTCGGGCAGCGGGCCGAACTCGCCGACGAGATCCGCGACCGTGACGCCCTCGACGAACTGCATGACCTGGAAGAGGCGCTGCTCGTGCGTGCCGAAGTCGTACAGGACGGGCACGCCGGGGTGTTCCAGGCCAGCGACGATCCTGGCTTCGCGCGCGAACCGGTGCGCCACCTCGTCGTCGCTGCCGGGCAGCCTGAGCAGCTTGACCGCGACTCTCCGGTCCAGGCGCAGGTCGCGTCCCTCGTGCACGGCACCCATGCCGCCCCGCCCCAGCGGCAGGTCGTCGATCTCGTAGCGGTCGGCGATCAGCACTTCTGAAGCCTAACCGTCACCGCGGGCCGATCTGGCCCTGCAGCAGGCCGGCGTACCCGATCCTGATCAGCTCGGCCGCGTCGTTCAGCTTCTCCTCGGCTTCTTTGAGCTGCTTGAAGGCTTGTCCGTACTTCCGTTGTTCGTCTATCGGCAGTGACGGGACCTGCGTTCTTCTGACGTCGAGCCTGGTCGACCCCGTGGGGGTTCTGGCGAACGCGGCCTTCAGGACGCCTTCGAGGAAGTCGGGGTCGATCTTGCGCGGGTTGATCTCGTAGACGGCGCCGGTGGGGGAGGTGACGGGGTGGTTGCCGGGTGCCTTGCGGACGAGTTCGCCGATGGTGGTCATCGGTGGGGCCACTTCTTGGAGTTCGGGCAAGGTCGGGGCTTCGAAGACCGCTCTGGTGTATTCGGTGGCGTCCGTGCCGGTGCGTCGGGCCGGGCTCAGGTCGACGTCGTCGTCGAGCAGGTCGATGACCCTGGTGTTGGGGTCGAGCGGGCCAGGGGACTGCAGCAGGGCGATCTGTTCGGGGGCGCGGCCGATCGGGTTCCTGAGCAGCCAGAGGTCCCGGCCCGGCGTGACCGTGACGACCGCCCGGATGGCGCCCGCCCTGAGGAGGTTGCCGCGGATCCTCTTGCCCGGCCGCCTGGTGGCCGCCGCAGACGGGAGCAGGACGGCGACGAGGCCGCCGGGTTTGGTGAGGGACAGACAGTGTTGGAGCCAGGCCAACTCCGGCTCGCCTCGCGGCGGCAGGCCGTAGGTCCACCGGGTGTCGCCGACGAGTTCCTCGTGGCCCCAGGTCCGGTCGTGCCACGGCGGGTCGCAGATGACCGCGTCGGCCTTCTCGTGGATCCCGTTGTGGCGCAGCGAGTCGCCGGTGAAGATCTGCGCCTTCGGCATTCTGCGCCGGGCGATGACCGCCGAGACGGGGTCGATCTCCTGGCCGATCTTGTTCTTGGCCTTCGACGCCCTGAGCAGGCTGCCCGTGCCGCACGCGGGGTCGACGACCGTCTGGCCGTCGGTGGTGGCGATGACCGCCTCGATGACTTCCGGCGGCGTGGGGTTGAGCAGCCGCGAGTGGGCTTCGAGGTAGCGCTCGTGCAGGAACTCGAACGTGGTGTCGTCCGTTTCCGTGTTGGCCAGTGCCTCACCGAGACGGAGGTCGTCGTGCGTCCGCAGCTGCGTCCACAACCTCTCCGCCGGCGACACCCGGAACGACTTCCCGTTGCGCCGGAGCCACACCTCGACGTCGCGCAACAGGTACAACGGACTGGACGCCGTCCCGCCGACCGGCGAGGGAAAGTCCTCGAACCGCCGCCGCCAGTTGGACACGGCCGCCCGCCCCACCTCGGCGAGCCGCGCGATGTCCCCAGCGCTGACCGTCTCATCCATGTTCACAACCGTATTGCTTGTGAACTCACTTCACAACTGCTCTACTTAGAAACATGACACACGAGCTGCGCATCGCCGTGGCCACCGATCCGGGGCTCGTCCGAGAGCACAACGAGGACTCGGTCTACGTCCGCCCGGACCTCCAGGCGGTGGCGGACGGCATGGGCGGCCACGAACACGGCGAAGTGGCAAGCGCGCTCGCGGTGAACGTCCTGGCCGACTGGCAGGGCGACCTCGGCCCAGCGGTGTCAGAAATTGCCCGCCGCCTCGACGCCGAAACCCCCACGGGCGCAGGCACCACCCTCACCGCCATCCGCTGGGAGGGCCTCGCCTTCCAGCTGGCCCACATCGGCGACTCCCGCGCGTACGTGCTGCGCGAAGGCGAACTCCGCCAGCTCTCCCACGACCACACCATGGTCCAGGCCCTGGTGGACGCCGGCCGCATGACGCCTGAGGAGGCCTTGGTTCACCCGCGGCGGGCGTATGTGTTGCGGGCCTTGCAGTCCGGCAACTCGCACGACCCCGATCTGTCCTGGCACCAGGCGAAGGTGGACGACCGGTACCTGCTGTGCAGCGACGGCCTCACCGACTACACGGACCTGGAGGACGTGCACGAGGTCCTGCTGTCCACGGAGGACGGGACCGAGGCGGCGTGGCAGCTGATCGCCCTGGCGAACGGCAACGGCGGGCCGGACAACATCACGTGCGTGATCGTGGACGTGATCCGCAAGAAGTGGTGGCAGCGCTAGGTTTCCCCGCCGCGCAGCCGTCTCGCCGATGCCGGTTGCACCCGCCGGCAGACCGCTCCGCAGCCCTCCCGCCCGTCGGCCGCCCGCCACCGGACCGCACCCCAACCCGTTGCCCACCAACGCTTCCCCCAACCCCGGGCGAGCATGGAAACGGCCCCGGCGCGCAACGCGCACCGGGGCCGCAGCCTCAAGGGGTGTTACAGGTTGGCCGGCATGCCCGACTCGTCGGCCGCCGCCGTGGAGGAGCCGCTGAGCAAGTCCTTCACGATCTTGTTGGCCTGCTTGACGGCCGGCGTGATCATCTTGATCTGCACCTTGCCGTTGGTCAGCTTGCCGCCGACCTCGAAGGTCTTGTCCTCGTTGGGCAGCGGCACGGCCTGGCAGCCGGTGAACTGCTTGCGCGGGGTGGCGCCGGTCTGGAAGTAGAAGACGATCGGGTCGTCGACGCAGTCCGTGTTGTACGGGAACAGGCCGTGCGAGCCCTCGTTGTCGACGCTGATCAGCTTGGCGTTCGGCAGGGCCTTGGCCGTGGCGAGGCCGCCTTCGTACGCGGTGGCGGCGTCGAGCTCGGCCTGGGCGACGAGCAGACGCGGGAACGTCTTCTTGTCCGGCTTGGGCATCGAGGTCTTGGCCGGCCAGTAGGCGCAGAGCGGGGTGCTCATGAACGGCGCGATGAACGGCGCGTTCACGGTCAGGTCCGCGAGCCAGTAGTTCCAGTAGTGCAGGTTCTGGTTCCACTGGCCGTCCTGGCAGCGGATCGCCTCGAAGGTGGCGTCCCAGGTCTCGACCTCGGCGGCGGCGGTCGTCGACTTGACGGCCACGCGCTCCTTCTTGGCGATGGCGGCGAGGGCGTTGGTCTTGGCCTTCGCGATGAACGCCTTGTTCTCGTCCGTGGTGCCGGGCACGGAAAGCATCTTCGCGACGATCTGCTCGACCTTCTCCGAATCGGAAGCGGCCGGGTTGGTCGCGTCGATCACGGAGGCGACGGCCGAGGCGGCCACGTGGTACTGCGAGGTGTCGTACATGGCGGGGATCACGAACCACGCGACGAAGAGCTGGCCGACGAACTCACGGGTGCCGCCGCCCTTCTCCCACTTGCGGCGGATCTCCATCGGGTCGCTGCCCTGGCCGTACTTGTCGGCGCTGCGGGCCATGAACGGCAGCAGCGCTTCCTGGAACTGGCGGTCGCGGGTGCGCGGCTGCAGGTCCCAGGTGTTCTCGAGGGTCGACTGCGAGGCGTCGACGGCCGAGTCGAGCAGCATGCGGTGGACCTTCGACGCGAACGTCGAGGCGTACCAGGTGCCGAGCCACGTGCCGTAGGAGTAGCCGATGTAGCTCATCTTCTTCTCGCCGAGCAGGACACGGATGAAGTCCATGTCGTACGTGGTCTGCTCGGTGGTGATGAACTGCGTGAGCGGGTTCTCGAGGCAGCCGTCGACCTTGGCCTTGTTCAGCACGTTGACGTCAGTGCTGTTCGGCACGGTGTAGCTGCAGGTGAGCGGCGTGGAGAGGCCGACGCCGCGCGGGTCGAACCCGATGAAGTCGTACTGGCCCGCGAGGACCGGGGTGCGCAGGGCCATCGCCGCGCCCCACGGCAGGCCGGAACCGCCGGGACCACCGGGGTTCACGAGCGCGATGCCCTGACGGCTGGTGCCCTTGTAGGCGGTCTCGGTCTTGGAGACGCGGATGCCGATCGTGTTGCCGTCGGCCGGGTTGTGCCAGTCGCGCGGGACCTGGACGGTCGCGCAGGCGAGGCCCTTGACGGTCTTGAACTTGGCCACGGTGGCCGGGTCGACGCCGGGGAAGGTGCACTCCTCCCAGGTCACCTTCTGCGTGGCGAGCGCACCCGCGAGCGCGGCCGTGTCCGGGTCCTGCTTGGCGGCGGCGCTCGCGGCCGGGGTGAGCACGAGGCTCGACGCGATCAACGCCCCCGTCACCGCGGCGATGCCGCCTCTGAAGTACTTCCTCACGGTGGATCCCCTTCTGCCCCCGCACGGCCTGGGTGAGACCGCGCTTGCGACAAAGGAGAAGGGGAAAACGCCGCGTTTAACACTCCTGGGTGATGGCAGAAAGTCGCCATGTCTGGAAACCGTCACCGATCGTGTTCACAGAGTGATGAAGATCGGTGCGTCAATCACGAGGAGTGACTAAAGCCAACCTCGCCGTGACGCCTGGACGCCGAGCTGGAACCGGGTCTGAGCCCCCAGCAACTGCTGCAACCGGCTCACCCGCCGATGCACGGTCCGCTCGCTGACACCCAGTTCGCGGGCGATCGACTCGTCCGTCAGACCCGCGCTGAGCAGCGCCATCAACCGCCGGGTGGCGGTGGTCGGCTCCTGCTGGGTGTCCTCCTGGCCGCCAGGCGTGATCGACACCGCCATCCGCCAGAACGCCTCGAACAACTCGATCAACGCCCGCAGTAGCACGGACGGGTGAATGAGAAGTGCTACGACGTTCCCGCCCGTGACCGTCGGGACCGCGATCAACGCCCGGTCCGAGTCGGCGATCACCAGCTTCAACGGCACCCCGGGGAACGTCCGCGCCTGCTCGCCCGCCGAGATGCTCTCCTGCACCGAGGCGAACCCGCGCTCGGTCTGCAACAACGCCGACTCGTAGACCACCCGGTACCCGACGCCGCGGGCCAGCGCCGGAGGCTGTGCGGGGCTCGCCTCCGGCTGCGGGCTCAGGTACGAACCCGGATCCAGCGCCCGGATCTCCGTCTTCGCCTGGCTCTGCATCTCCTCGAACGCGCTGATCACCTCGTCCGCGTCCTTGAGCACCTCGACGAAGTCGACCTCCTTCGCCCCGAACGAGGCGTAGGCGGCGGCGAGCACTTCGGCGGTCTCGCGCGCCCGGACGGCCGCGGCCTCGTGGCTCGACGCGATCGCGGCCAGCGCCGACCGCGGCGGCCGCACCTCGTCGTCCCTGACCAGCCCCAGCCGCTTCAGCTCGTCCTGCGCCGCCCCGGGCTCGCTCGCGGCACCTCGCAGCATCGCCAGGTACAGCTGCTCGGCCTCACGCGACAGCCCCTCGTGCACACGACTCCCCTCGGTGGTGCTGAACCGAAGGTACCTGCTCAGACACGCCCCGCGCGGCGCATCGCGCCCAGGAACAACGCGTCGAACCCGCGGTCGGACAGCACCCTGCGCGCGAACAGGATCGGCCCGGCGCCGAACCCCGCCGCGTACCGCGTCCGCGGCCGCCGGGCCTTCACCGCCTTCACGATCACGTCCCCGATCACCTTCGGCTCGGATCCCCGCTCGACCTGTCCGAAGAACGCCGACAGCTGCCGCACCTGCTCCCGGTACGCACCCTCACCGGACCGCTTGCGCAGGTTGTCGACGGCGATCCCGCCCCACTCCGTCTTGATCGCGCCGGGCTGGATCACCACGACGTCGATCCCGAACGGCTTGAGCTCCAGCCGCAACGAGTCGCTCAGCCCCTCGACCGCGAACTTCGTCGAGTGGTACCAGCCGCCGAGCGGCTCGTAGATCTTGCCGCCGATCGACGACACGTTCACGATCCGGCCGCTGCGCTGCGCACGCATGTGCGGCACGACGAGCTGCACCAGCCGGGCGAGCCCGAACACGTTCACCTCGAACTGGTACTTGCCCTCGGAGAGCGGCACGTCCTCGAACGCGCCGTACGACCCGTAGCCGGCGTTGTTCACGAGCACGTCGATCCGCCCGGACTCCGCGATGACGTGCTTGACGCCCGCGACCATCGACTCGTCGTCGGTCACGTCCATCTCCAGCACCTTGATGCCCTGCGCCGCGAGGCCCTCCATGCGCTGCACCCGACGTGCGGCGGCGTACACCGTGTAACCGGCTTTGTGCAGCTCAACCGCCGTGGACTCGCCGATGCCCGACGAAGCGCCCGTGACCAGTGCGACCTTCATGGCTTGTTCCTCCCGCTGACTAACTAACCGTTTGGTTGCTAGAACCAGGCAACCACGTCCGCGGCGGCCTGTCAACTAAACAGTTAGTTGCTACGACCAACCGGTTGGTTAGAATGGGGGCGTGGTGAGGGACAAGGAAGCGACCAAGGCCAAGCTGCTCGACGCGGCCCTAGACGAGTTCGCGGAGTACGGCATCGCCGGCGCGCGCGTCGACCGCGTCGCCGCCAAGGCCGGCTGCAACAAGGCGATGATCTACGCCTACTTCGGCAGCAAGGAGGGGCTCTTCGACGAGCTCCTGAAGATCCAGATCGACCGCATGATCGAGTCGGTCCCGATCACCCCGGACGACCTGCCGGGCTACGCGGGCAGGCTGTTCGACTCCTACCTGGAGCAGCCGCAGATCCTCAGGCTCGCGGCGTACCACCGGCTGGAGAACGGCTTCGACACCCTGCCGGAGGCGGAGGTCCAGGCGCACCGGTTCAAGGTCGCGTCCATCGCCCAGGCCCAGGCCGAGGGCTGGATCTCGTCCGCGTTCGACGCCGAGGACCTGCTCAACCTCGTCGTGCACATGTCGATCCTGGCGTTCAGCACCCCGAACGCGACGCGCGAGCTCGTCGAACGCGCGGTCCACCGGCTGATCACGGCCAGGTGATCAGGGGCGGCGCAGCAGGTAGGTGTCCATGATCCAGCCCTTGCGCTCGCGGGCCTCCGAGCGCACCGCGCGGATCTCCGCGGCCACGTCCCCGACCCGTCCCGACACCAGGATCTCGTCGGGCATCCCGAGGTAGGCGCCCCAGTAGATCCACGTGTCGGGGTCCACTCCCTCGAACGAGTACTGCGCGTCCAGCATCACGGCCACGTCGTCCACATCGGACGGCCACCCGGCGGCCAGCCGTCGCCCGGTGGTGATCTGCACGGGCTTGCCGACCTGGTTCAGCGCCACCCGGTGGCCGGCGGTCAGAGCCGCGACCGACGTCACCCCGGGAATCACCTCGACCTCGAACGCCTCCCCGCGCGCCAGCAGGTCGTCGAGGATCGCGAGCGTCGAGTCGTAGAGCGACGGATCGCCCCACACCAGGAACGCGCCGACCTCGTCCGGACCCAGCTCGGCGGAGAGCAGGCCCTGGACGACGTCGGCACGGTCACGGCGCCAAGCGTCAATGGTCGCCTTGTAGTCGGCGGGAGCGCGGTCGCGATCCGGGTCCCGGCCCTCGACCCAGCGGTACGGCCGCGTCACGTGCTCGGTCAGGATCGACGCGCGCAGGTCCACGAGCTCCTGCTTCACCGATCCCTTGTCCAGCACGAAGTACACGTCGACCGTCTGCAACGCCTTGACGGCCTGCACCGTCAGGTGGTCGGGGTTGCCCGCGCCGATACCGATGACCAGGATCTTTCGCACCGCGCCACACTAACTAGACGGACCGCTCGTCGAGGAGCCGGACGGTCTTGCCTGTGCGGGGATTCACCTCCAGCGCCGAAACCCACTCCACGGCCAGCGGCGCCACCACCCCGCGCCCGACCTGCAGCGCGAACCGCGGGCTGATCACGTCGACCTCGGCCCGCAGAGCCTCCCAGGCCTGCTCGGCACCGGCGATCCGCAGCACCAGCTGGTCCCGCGAGTCCACCCGCCGGATCACCACCTGCACGCCGCTGTGCACCACGCCCGCACGGTCGACGGCGGACCGCAGGTGGTCGAGGTGCAACGTCACCGGACCGACCCGCGCACCCTCGTCAGCCCGTCCGAGCAGCCGGAAGATGCCGTCCTCGACGTCCACCCACGACGCCAGGTCGCCCACCGGGTACCGGATCATCGGCTGCAACCGCCGGGTCAGGTCGGTCTGCAACAACCGGCCCGCCACACCGGGCGTGGTGATCGGCCGGCCCGTGTCGACGTCGACGATCTCCAGCACCGAGCTGTCCACGAACGCCCGGAACACCCGCGGGTCGTCCGAGCCCAGCACCGCCGTGCCGATGATCCCGCCGTCCACGCTGCCGTAGACGAACGACCGGAACTCGGCCGCCGGGAACGCCTCCGCCAGCACCGCGCGCTGGTCGTCGTACAGGGCCTCGCCGCTGAACAACACCAGCCGCACCAGCGGCAACGAGCCCACCGACGACACGACGTGCGCGGCCAGCCGGGCGAGCGTGGTCGGGAAGCCCGCGACCACGGAAGCGTCGAAGTCCTGCATCGTCGACAGCGTGAACTCGACCGGCGCGCTGCCGGTCACGGGCAGCTGCACGAGGTCGATCGGGGAGCGCTGCAACGAGTTCAGCGCGAAGATGAAGCTGGAGTACAGCTCCCCGGCCGCGAACAGGTTCGCGATCCGGTCGCCGTGCCGAAGTCCCGCCGCGGGAAGGGTTTCCGCGTACGTGAGGCACATCGCGTCCCACTCGGCGTTGGTGTAGAAGGAAACACGCGGCGCCCGCGTCGTCCCTCCCGTCTTGAAGATCAGGCCGTCGGTGTGCGGGCTGGTCAGCACCTGGTTGTGCCGCACGGTGTTCGCGGCCCAGAACGCGGCCTGGTCGATCACCGGCAGCTCGGCCAGCGGCGTCGACGAGTCGTAGCCGTCGTAGAGCTCCTTGTAGAACGGCGAGTGCGTGCGCGCGTAGCAGACGAGGTCGAGTACGGACATCACGCGCTCCTGCGCTGGTCGACGACCTCGATCAGCTTGCCGCTGCTGCGCGTCCGCAGGAAGTCCGCCAGCGGCGCGTTCTCGACGCGCAAGCTCAGCAGCTCGTCCTTCTCGACGGCCTCCGCGACCTCGGCGTACTGCGCCAACAGCACGCGCTCGGTGACAGCGGTCTCGGGCGCGCGGCCGTGTTCGAGCCGCACGACCAGCTCGTCGCGGGACGCGCCGTCGTTCAGCACGATCTGCACCGCCCCGGAGTAGCCGAACTCGTCCTCCAGGACCGTGAGGAACCGCCGGTAGTTCAACGTCTGCGCGGCCGTGCGGAAGACGTCGCCGGTGCGTCCGAGCAGCTCGAACCGCGGGGTCTGGCGGCCGCACTGGCAGTCGCCGGGCACCCAGCGGCCCAGGTCGCCGATCTCGTAGCGCTCCAGCCGCTGGCCGCGCCGGGTGTGCGTGGTGATCACGAGCCGGCCGGACGCCGCGGAACGGTCGTCGTCGTCGAGGATCTCCACCGTGTGCAGGCCGGTGAGCACGTGGTGCACCTTGCCCGTCGACGCCAGGCACTGGTACCCGACCGGGCCCGCGTCGACCGTCGCGTACGCCGCCGACCGGATCACCTCGACGCCGAACTCGTCGCGCAGCCGGGCGATGGCCTGCGCGCCGAAGTGCTCACCCGCGTAGAAGATCTTGCGGATGCCGCCGTACTCCTTCAACATCTCGCCGTGCTCGGCGAAGAGCCGTTGCACGAACGAAGGAGCGGTCAGCAGCGTGTCGACGCGGTTGTCCACGATGGCCTGGGCGATGGCGTCCAGGTGGCCCCACTCGCCGCCCATCGGGAACTGCACGGCGTTCATGCGTTCC
Organism: Lentzea sp. NPDC058450; assembly: GCF_042721395.1. Classification (NCBI taxonomy): domain Bacteria; kingdom Bacillati; phylum Actinomycetota; class Actinomycetes; order Pseudonocardiales; family Pseudonocardiaceae; genus Lentzea; species Lentzea sp. NPDC058450. The sequence continues at coordinate 144,306 of NZ_JBHXLO010000012.1, read as the reverse complement.
AGCGCGGAGAAGAAGCTGACGAAGCTCGCGTACATGTGCCCGTTGAAGAACAGGTTCATGATCCGGTCGGTGCGCGGGTCAAGCCCGGTGGCGAGCAACGCCTCGGCGCCCACCCACATCTGCTCGTCCCAGTCGGCCCAGGTGTACGCGGAGAGCTTCGGCGCGCCCGAGCTGCCGCCGCTGCGGAAGTACACGTCGGCCGGGCGGTCCTGCAACGTCTCGAAGTCCGCCTTCGCCGTCACCGGCACGGCGGGCACGGGCAGCTGCCGCGACTCTGCCAGGTCGTCGAGCGAGGCGTCGAACGCGAACCTGTCGTCCAGCTGCACCGACACCCGGTTGCTGTAGCGCTGCAACGCGTACACGCCGTCGTGCGGTTCGCCGCTGTAGCCGCCGAGCATCGACCCCGGCGTGGTGATCCGCTGCACGCCGACCGACACGAACGCCCGCGCCAGTGCGGCGGTGTCCGGCCGGTCCGCCGCGAGCCCGACGGTCTGGAGGTACTGCCGCATCGGCCGCAGCACCGAGGTGATCTGCTTGCGCGGCAACGGCTTCACCCACACCGTCCGGTACAGCGGCGAGGTGCGCGGCGCGAACCGCACGTCCGCCAGCACCCGGAAGTTCTTCCCGGCGTGCACCTTGGTGAACCCGAGGTGCTCCTCCAGCCGCGTCACGACGACGGTGTTCGTGATCTCCGCCCACTCGGCCTGCGACGGCTCGCGGGTCGGCGGCCCGGTCAGCTCCAGCACCGACGCGAACCGCTCGGCGAACGCGAAGACCTGCGCGGAGTCCTCGGTGTCGAGGTAGATCACCTGCGGGCTGGAGCACGCCTGCTGCTCCAGCTGGCAGACGTCCGCCGCCAGCGCGTGCAGGGTGTCCACATCGGACCACAGGTCGGCCGTCAGGTAGGCGAACGACAGCTTCGGGCCCCAGTCGATCACCCGCGTGCCCGGCTTGACCAGCGCCGTGACGCCCGTGATCGCCTCCTCGCCGCCCCAGACCGCGACGGCGTCGGCCGCGCCGAGCATCCGCTCGGTCCAGTCGGTGCGCGACGACGAGAAGTGCAGCACGATCAGGTGTGCGGCGATCTGGCCGGTCTGGTCGAGCGCGGCCAGCGACGCGAGGACGGCCGCCGTGAACCCGGAGTCGTCGGACGCGACCTTCAGCACGTTGAGGTTGCCGGAGAGCAGACCCTCGACGGCGCTCAGCACGCCCGCGGCCGGGGCGTTGCCCGCCGTCACGTGGGCGAGCAGGCCGAGCGGCACCCAGGCCTCGTAGACGGGCGTGCGGAAGTCGAACCTGACCATCCGCGCGGGGTCGAGCGCGCCGAGCTCGCGCTGGAGCTTGCGTTCCAGGGCGGGCCTGCTCAGGGCGTGCCGCAGCGCGTCCAGCGTCTCGTCGATCTCGGTCTCGGCCAGGCCCCACGCGACCAGCGACGGCCGGTGCTGCTCCAGGTCGAGCTTCTCGGCCGCGGCGAGCACGACCAGCGGGTTCAGCCGCGGCCCGGTGATCACCTGCTGGGTCAGGTCGTCCAGCGTGTCGAGCCGCACGGACGCGGCCTCGTCGTCGATCCACGATCCTTGCCAGAGGTGCCTCATGCCTTGCCCTTCAGGAGTTCTGCGGCCGCGATCGCGCAGGACCGGTTGCGGGAGACGCCGGCGCGGCCGAGGATCTCGAACCACGGGGTCTCGTTGCCGCAACCGCACTCCTCAGGTGCGTGCAGTGCGGCCAGGTCGCCCATCAGCACGCTCTGCGCGGGCGCCGAGGTGATGTAGGGCGACATGAACTGGATGTAGCCGGACTCGCCGTGCGGCAACGGTTCCAGCGTCCGGACGTCCCGGACGATCGCACGTGACCACGTCGGCACGTGCAGGTTGTGGCGCGCGCACTCGACGTACGGCACCGAGTGCTCGACCGAGCCGTAGCTGTCGCGGATGCGTTCGTCCGGGATGCCCAGCATCTCCACGACCTTGGCGCGCAGCTCGGCCTTGGAGATCTGCTTGTCGGCGTTGCCCTTCCAGCCGCCGCCGAACCAGACCATGGAGTTCTCGTTCAGCCGCAACGGTTCCACGCCCATCGCGCGCATGCGGTCGATCGTGAAGCTGAGGAACGCGGGGAACCCGAAGATCCGCACGGGCTTGCCGTCGTCCGCGAACCGCTGCAGCGCCCGGATGCTGCCGAACGCGTCGAACTCGTGCCCGGCGCCGGTGTGCGCGAGCCCGTACTCGACCGACTCGACCGGCGCGAAGTCGGTCATGAACTGCCCGGTGAACGAGCTGCCGAGCTTGACCGACGGCGTGGGCTGGTTGAGGTTGATCAGGTAGTTGGTCGGGTCCTCGGTGATGAACCCGTTGTGGTCGTAGATGCGCGCGACCATCCGCTGGCCCGCGCGCAACGTCCAGGCGTCCCAGAACATCTGCGACTTCTGCCCGGTCGTGCCGGACGACGTGGCGTGCACGACGACCTGGGCGCGCGGCACGGACAGCACCTCGTGCATCTTGAAGAAGTTGGCGTGCACGAACGGCTGCTCCGTGATGTCGTGCAGCGGCTTGCCGTTCCACAGGCTGCGGAAGAACTCGTTGCGTTCGGCGTGCCACCGGTTCGACTCGTTCATCGCTTCGAGGAACAGGTCGTCGTCGCTGTGGTCGTACGGGGCAGCGATGTCGCACAGCGCCTGGACGGCGCCCAACGACGAGTCCGGCACCCTTGCCGGACCTAGATGCGCGTTCATGCGCGGAACACTCCGTTTGTGTTGAGGAACTTCTGCGTCCACAGCTCGACGTACTGCTCGGTGAACGGGCGGAACGCCTCGTCGATCAGCAGGCCGCGGAAGTCGGGCGGCTGCGGCGTGTGCACCATGACGACGTAGTCGTGGAAGACCTCGCCGTCGCCGCGCATCGCCGGGTACAGCGCGACCGGCAGGAAACCGAAGGCCAGCAACGCGCTCAGCTCGTCGAACTCGTGCAGCGGCACCAGCGTCTCGACGTGCGGCGCGCCGAGCTCGGTCAGCGCGTCGATCACGCCGCCGAGGTGCGGCAGCAACGCCTGCGGGCTCGGCGTGGCGCCGAAGATCGTGCAGTAACCGTCGTGGCGGTTGAGATGGCCGTAGATCTGGTACTCGCCGTGCTCGTCGGCCAGCAGCACGTTCGGCCTGTGCAACGGGTAGAACCGCCGCGCCGGGTCGTTGATCGTGTGCTCGAAGTGCCGCTGCACGAACTGCGGCGCCTCGATGACCTCCAGCCGTGACTGGCGGCTCTCGCTGAAGCCGTCGTCCTCGACGAACTCCGGCAGCGCGGGCAGGCCGAGCGCGGAATGCGTTGCGGTGACGAGCTTTTCGAGGCTCTGCGGCACCTTGTGCACCCGGGCGCGGCGCTCCAGGACGCCGTCGCGGTGCTTCGCGAGCAACGTCATCGTCTCGCGCCGGGCGTGCTTGAACAGGTTCGGGACGAGCCCGAGCGGGTGGAAGCCGTTGCGCAGGCACACTCGCTGCGGCGCGAGGTGGATGGTGCGCGCGGTGCCGTAGACCGAGTCGACGTCGCCGCTCGCGAGCATCCTGTCGGTGATCTGGCCGACCGCGTGGTGGGCGATGCCGCCGCCCTGCGCGTCCGGGTCCACGACCAGCCCGGCGATCTTGCCGAGGCGGTCGGTGCTCTCGACGTGCCCGGTGATCGAGGCCTGGACCTTGCCGGCCTGCCGCCACACCAGCCAGGTGGTGTGCGGGGACTCGATCTCGGCCGCCATGACGGCGGGGTCGGTGCCCATCGCGATGGGGTAGTTCGCGCCGTGCGCCCGACGGTAGAGCCTGAGCAGGTCGTCGACGTCGTCGAGTCGAGCCGGCTCGAACTCGGGTAACACTTCCGGTGCCTCCTTCGAATTGCTGCACCGAGATAAGCACAGGTGCCGCGAGAATTATTCGAAGTGGCGAGCGGGATCACACGAACCCTCAAATCCACCTTAATTGTTTGTGGTTCGAACGGGTGAATCAGTGCAGGTAGGCCCTGTGGTCGAGATCGCATCCCGGAATTTCACCTTTCTGGGACATGTCAAAAGTGGTCGCCATTTCAACAGAAATGGCGACCACTTGGAAAACTCGCAACTACTGGGCGAGCACGTGCAGAATCCGCACCGGCTTCTTCGGCGCGCCGTCCAGCAACCCGTCCGGCTGCGGCACGATCCCGGCCTTCACGATCCGGTCGAGCGTGTCCATGCCGAACGTGACATGACCCATCACGGTGTACACGGGCTGGATGTTGGCGAACGAGTGCACGATGAAGAACTCGCTGCCGTTCGTGCCGGGTCCCTGGTTCCCGTACGCGATCGTGCCGCGCGGGTAGGTCTCCTCGCCGGTCACCTCGTCGGCGAACTTGTAACCGGGCCCGCCCTCCTCGGCGCGGTAGATGTCACCGCACTGCAGCACGCCCAGCCGCGTGGTGTCCGTCAGCCGCCAGCACTGCGTCATCGTGTAGAACCAGTTCCGCGCCAGGTGCGCGAAGTTCTCGACGCCGCACGGCGCGTTGGCGCGATCCAGGTCCGCGATCACCACGCCGTAGTTCGTCACGATGGTGACCTTGACCGTGCCCCTGGCCGGCACCACGGCGCGCGGCGGGGAGACGGGACGTGCGGCCGGGTTGTCCGGCGTGGGGGTGAACTCGCACTTCGCGGTCGGCGGGGCCGACGGCGCGGCGGCGGCGACCGGGGCGAGGACGACCATCATCAGCACAGCGAGCAGTAGCCTCATGACTGCCGACCGTAGTCGCCGCATAACCCCTTGTCAGCCCACCTGGACCGCCTCGCGCTGCTCCGCCGCGGGCTGACGGCGCTTCGGCCTGCGCTCCAGCCACCACTGCGACAGCAGCAACGGCACCACCCAGCCCGTCCACGTCGAGATGCCCGCGATCGTGTTCGGCAGCTGGTCCTCCGGCACCCGGTCCGCGAACGCCAGGAACGCCACCACGCCCCAGATCCGGTTCGTGATGATCGAGACGGTCAGCACGAAGCTGCGGATCATCCACTTGCGGTGGTCGCGGAACTGGCGCCGCCGGGCCGCGCGCCAGGCCAGCCCGGTGAAGGTCAGCCACAGCAACGCCAGCAGCACGTTGCTCACCATCGCCACCGGTCCGAACGGTGTCATCCAGCCGATGACCAGGCCGGACAGGCCCGCCGGGAGCACACCCGCCAGCACGTACACACGGCCGATCCGACGGTGCCACGCGGGGAACCTCGAACGGAACCACGGCCAGATCTGCACCACGCACGTGAGGATCGCGACCGACGCGCAGACGACGTGCAGCACGAGCAGGGGGTAGTGCGGTCCCCAGTCCGACTGCACGCGTGACTGCAAGCGATCACCGGTCAGGTACGGCGGCAGCGAGAACGCCACGAACGCCAGCACCACGAACGCCAACGGGCCCACCCAGGGCTTGCGCAACCACGTCATGGCGTCAGCGTGACGACCCCCGCTGACCGATCGCGCACCGCTCGCTGACGTCTGCCCGAGCCCGCAAGGGGTACCGGTCAGCGGGCCTGAAAGCAGCCCTGTCCTGCGCTTCTGACACCCCGCTGACATCTGAAGGGGTGTAGCTGTCAGGTCGCTGTGAGCGTCGGCCAGCAGAGTTCTCCCCATGACCGGCTACGTCACCGACTGACTCGGCCCCCAGCCCGAAACCCTTGAGGAGAAGCATGTTCAGCAGGATCGCCAGTGTGGTGGGGGCGGCCGTGATCGTCGGCGGCGCGATGCTCGGCATCACCTCACCCGCCAACGCCGAGACCGTGCCGGGCTGCGGGTCGCTGCCGCCCATCGGCACCACCGCCTACGTCATGAGCGGCAACACCAAGATCGGCTCGGTCAAGCAGTTCGCGGGCTGCGGCAAGAACTACGCCTACACCTTCGTCTGGGAGGGCTTCCGCTCGACGCACTCCAACTGGGAGGTCTGCGTCTCGGTCGCCACCGGCTCGTCGGCGCCCTACTCGCTCGAGGGCCTGAAGTGCATCAGCAACAAGGCCGACAACTGGTCCTCCGGCACCAACACGCTCAGCCAGTGCACCCACGCCGTCGGCAACGTCAAGTGGGGCGACAACCACCCCACCGCCCGCACCAGCATCCGGTGCTGACACCGCTCCGGCAACGACTCCACCACGCAACGCCGTACACGAAGGTCCGCCGGATCTTCGGACGACTGAGGGGAACACCATGAACGTCAAGAGAATCGTCTCCGGGATCGCCGGTCTCGCGATCGGCATGGGGGTGCTGGTGCTCGGCGGCCCGCAGGCCAGCGCCGCCACCAACTTCGAGCTCCCGTTCCCGTGTGGACAGACGTGGTCGGGCCAGACCCGCACCAACCACAGCCCGCAGCTCGCACTCGACCTGAACCGCGGCGCCGACGAGGGTGACGCCGTCGTGGCCTCCGCGTCCGGCACGGTCAGCAAGGTCCGCAACGAGGGCAGCACGAGCTACGGCCGCTGGATCGAGATCGACCACGGCAGCGGCTGGACCACCCGGTACGCCCACCTGTCCGCGCAGCGGGTCTCGGTCGGCCAGTCCGTCGCGCAGGGCACGACCATCGGCAACGTCGGCAACACCGGTGGCTCGACGGGTGCCCACCTGCACTTCGAGCAGCTGCTGAACGGCTCGCCGCAGAAGATCAAGTTCGGCGGGTCGACGATCCTGTACTACGGCACCAAGGACTACAAGTCGAACAACAAGTGCGGCGGCGGTGGCGAGACCAACCCGTACACCCCCGAAGAGGCCTGTGGTGACGGCTACAAGGTGATCGACGGCGCCAACGTGACCGGTGGCCGCGTCTCGCTGCTGTACAACGCCTCCAACGGCTACAACTGCGTCGTCACGATCAAGTCCACCAAGATCGGCTCGGCGTCCGACGTCGGTTCGTTCCTCGAGGTCCAGGGCGAGGCCCGCACGACCGACCGCGGTGACTACGGCTACTACGCCGGCCCGGTGAAGAAGAAGGCGCCCGGCAAGTGCGTCAAGTGGGGCGGCAACGTCGGCACCTCCACCTACACCAGCGCGTTCGAGCACTGCGGCTGATCAGCCGAGAACGCTGTCCAACAGGTTGTCCCTTCGCAGACCGGGTGTGCCGAGCAGTTCGGCCGCCCGGTCCGCGGGCGTTTCCGAGGCCTTCGCGAGCACCAGCCAGGCCACGCCCTCGCCGTACCGGTCACCGCGAGCGCCGGTGATCTCCAGGCACCGCTGGGCGTCCTTCGCGGCCTGGGCGCGCTCTCCCGACGCCAGCAGCACTTCCGCCCGGCACAGCAACGCCTGCCACTCGTCGTTGTGCTCACCGGTCTCCCGGCACAGGCCGATGCACTCGCTCAGCGCGGCCTCCGCCTCGGCCAGCCGGCCGAGCCTGAACAACGCCTGGCCCCGCGACGCCAGCGCGTACGCCGTCCCGGCCGCGTCCTGATGGTCGCGCGCGTGCTTCAGACTCTCCTCGGCAGCGGCCAGAGCCTCCTCGTAGCGGCCCGCGACCTGGTGCACCTGGGCCAGTGCGGACAACGGAACCCGTTGTGCACCAGCGGGTCCGTGCTCGGCGGTCAACTCGATCGCCCGGGCCAGGGTTCCGCAGGCCGCGTCCAGCTCGCCGAGCTCACGCTGCACGGCGCCGATCCCGGCCAGCGCGCGCCCCTGCCCGAACGGGTCGTCGGCCCGCGCCTCCAGCACTTCCTCCAGCTGCGCGAGGGCGTCGCCGAACCGCCCGATCCGCCGGTTCGCGGCCGACCGCACGAGCAAAGCCGTTTGCAGCGCGGCCGAACTGCCGACCGTGCGCGCCGCCTGGTCCGCGATCTCGCCCAGCTCCACGAGATCCGCCACTCTGTCCTGTTTGAACAGATGCGGGTAGAGCATGTGCGCGATCGCCAACCCTTGCTCCGCCAACGCTTCCGAGCCGACCGACGACCGGGCGGCGGCCAGCAGGTTCTCGGCCTCGTCGGTCAGCCACCGCAACGGCTCGTCGACGTCCTGTCGCACCAGCGAATGAGTGAGTGCGCCGTACGCGTGCGGTCGCAGCTTCTGCAACGCCGCGGCCAACGTGGACCGGTAGTGCGTCAGCGCACGGCCGAGGGCGTCCGGCACCTCGTCGTCCGCCCGCTCGGCACCGAACAGCCGCAGCAGGTCGTGCACCCGGTACCGCTCGGGCCCGCACGGTTCCACGAGCTTGGCGTCCACCAACGGGTCCAGCGCGCGGTCCACGTCGTCCTGCCCGAGCAACGCGCGTGCCACCGGCTCGCTCACCGTCGGCACGGTCAGGCTGCACAGCAGGGTGAACGCCCTCGTCGAGGCGGGGGAGAGTCCCTCGAAGCTCATCTGGAAGCTCGACCGCACGCCCAGGTCGTCGAAGTCCAGCTCGTCCAGCCGGTGCCGCTGGTCCGCGAGCCGCCTGGCCAGGGTCGCCGTCGTCCAGTCCGGCCGCGACCGCAACCGGGCGGCCGCGATCGTCAACGCCAGCGGCAGGTGGTCGCAGGCCCGCGCGACCTCCCTGGCCGCCTCGCCGTCGTCGCCCAGCAGCCGCAGCGCGTCCGCCTCGGGCAACGGGTCGAGCCGCACGTGCAGGGCGCTCAGCGTCGCCAGCATCCGCCTGCTCGTGATCAGCACCGCCGACCCCGGCTCACCCGGCAGCAGCGGCACGACCTGCGCCGCGTCCACCGCGTTGTCGAGCAGCACCAGCACCTTGCGCCGCGCCAGCGCCGAGCGGTACAGCGCGGCGGCTTCGGACGGGTCGGTCGGCACGGCCAGCGGCGGGGTGCCGAGCGCCCGCAGGAACCGCCTGATCACCTCGGCCGGCTGCAGCGGCGACCGGCCGGGGGTGGCGCCGTGCAGGTCGACGTACAGCTGCCCGTCCGGGAACCGCCCGGCGAGCGCGTGCGCGGCGGCGGTCGCGAGAGCGCTCTTGCCCTGCCCGCCGGGCCCGTGCACGGCGATCACGGTGTCCGCGGACCCCGTGATCAACTCGATCTCCGCACCCCGTCCGACGAACGGCTCCGGCCGGGCGGGCAGCTCGCGCGGCACCGCGGGGATGTCCCCCCGCAGGATCGCCGTGTGCAGGTCCTGGAGTTCCTGACCGGGGTCGATGCCGAGCTCGTCGGCCAGCAGCCGGCGGCCCTCGTCGTAGCACCGCAGCGCGTCCGCCTGCCGTCCGCCGCGGTGCAGGGCCACCATCAACGCGCCGCGCAGCCGTTCGCGGGTCGGGTGCTCGGCGACCAGCCCGGTCAGCTCGCCGACGACCTCCTGGTGCCGGCCCTCGGAGATCGCCCTGTCGACCCGGCGCTCGACGGCGCCGAGCCGTTCCTCCTCCAGCCGGCTCGCGAACCGGGTGTCGGTCGTCAGCTCGGCGAGCGCCGGGCCGCGCCAGAGCGCCAGCGCCTCGTCGGGATCGGCCGCGTCCCGGAACAGCTGGAGGTCGAGCGAACGCGCCGGGATGCCGAGCCGGTACCCCTGCCGGGTCCACTCCAGTGACACACCGGGCAGATCTTTCAACGCCCGGCGCAGCTGCGAGACGTGCACCTGCACGGCCTTGCGCGCGCTGGCCGGGGGATCGCCCTCCCACAGCACCGACATGAGGTGTTCGACGCTGACGGACTGGCCCGCGTGCAGCAGCAACAACACCAGCACCTGCTGGGGCTGGCCTGCGGGAACGTGCACGACGCGCCCCTCGTGCGTGACGAGCAGCGGCCCAAGCACCCCGAACCGAACGCCGTCCACGGCCTCACGATAGTCCGTTGATCTCCGCGCACTTCCGTCCAGCAACTTGCAGACGAGCAACGGTCAACGACGAACGTCGTGCAACCCCCTTACCGACCGGAAGGTCGGGAAATAACAGGGGTACGAGGTGCTCGAATCCTCGCCGAGCTGCGAAAAGTCGTGCGAAAATCGATCGGGGGACCGGCAGCGGGGACAGATCGGCGAAGTGCGAGATCAACGTCGTCGTGGTGGCGGAAAACAGAACAGGGATTTGCGGTAGCGTCCGTATTGGTGGATCACCTAATTGGAGTAACGACGGTGCCGCGATCATCCCAAGTCGGGCATCATCACGTGGCTCGACCATGTCGTAGAACGAGGGGTCTCGTGTGACCATCTTCCGTGCAGGCCGCACCGGAGCGTGGTGGATGTACCTGGTGGCGGGTCACCTGCTGCTGGGCGTCTACTACCTGATTCCGGTCAGCCCTGCGGGGACAACGGGGCAAACGGTACGGGTGGTGCTCTACTGCACGATCAGCGCTTCGGCCGCCATCGCGACATTCGCGGGGGTCAAGCGCAACCGGCCCCAATGGCGCAGGCCGTGGGTGTTCCTCGCGCTGAGCCAGGTGGTTTACGCGATCGCCGACCTGACGTTCTACGCATCTCACTACATCTTCGAGTACACGGTTTACCCGTCCTACGCGGACATCTTCTACCTGGGGCATTACCCGTTGATGGTCGCGGGCGTGATCCTGCTGATCCGCAGGCGCACCCCGGGACTCGACCTGCCGAGCCTGCTCGACGCCGCGGTGCTCGCGGTCGTCGCGGGCATGGCGTCCTGGCTCTACGTCATCGGCCCGCAGGCGCGCCTCACCTCGCCGGTGCTGGTCAAGATCGCCTCGCTCGGCTACCCGATGATGGACCTGGCGCTGTTCGTCGTCGCGTTGCGGCTCATCTTCGGCGCCGGCCCGCGCCCCCGCGCGTTCGTGCTGCTCACCTGCAACCTGCTGGGCATTCTCACCGCGGACACCATCTACGTGCTGCAACGCCTCGACGGCAGCTACCACGCGGGCAACTTCCTCGACGCCATCTGGCTGTCGGCGAACCTGTGCATGGGCGCGGCGGCGCTGCACCCCACGATGGCGCGGCTCGTCGACCGGGCGCACGTCAAGGACGTCGGCCTGAGCCGCGGCCGGATCATCGCGCTGTGCTCGGCCGTCCTCGCCGCACCCGTGCTGATGCTGGTGCACGACGTCGGCCAGTCGTCGCAGGACGTCCTGGTCATCGCGGTGGGCAGCGCGGTGCTGTCGTTGCTGATCATCGCCCGGCTCGCCGGTCTCGTCGCCGACCAGCGCAAGCTCGCGATCACCGACAGCCTCACCGGCCTGCACACCCGCCGGTTCTTCGAGGCGCAACTCCCGCTGGAGATATCCCGGGCGCGGCGGGGCGACGGGTCGGTCGCGGTGTTCATCATCGACGTCGACCGCTTCAAGTCGATCAACGACAACTACGGCCACCCCGCCGGCGACGACGTGCTGATGGAGGTCGCGGCCCGGCTGCGCGCGGCCTCGCGGGCGGGTGAGGTGCTGGCCCGCTACGGCGGCGAGGAGTTCGCGCTGCTCGTGCCGGACGCCGGGCCCGGCAGGCTGTCCGTGATCGCGAACCGGCTGCGCGAACGCGTCGCGGAGAAGCCGATCCCGGTCAACGCGGGCAACGACGACATCCCGCTGTTCGTCACGGTGTCGGTCGGCTCGGCGAGCTTCCCGACCCACGGCGACGGCCCCGACGACATCGTGGTGATCGCGGACCGCGCGCTGTACGCGGCGAAGGCGGCCGGGCGCAACCGGATCGCGGTCGGCCCCGAGCCGCTGCCCGCCGTGGACCCGGACACCGACGGCGCGATGGCGGAGTTCCTCTGCCAGGTCGCGGACCGGGTGGACGGCTGGCTGCACCGCTACGACCACAGCCGTTCGGTGTCGCGCTGGGCCGGTGTGGCGGCGGGGGAGTTCGGCCTGGACGCGCCCACGATCCGCGTGACCCAGCTCGCCGGGCGCCTGCACGACATCGGCAAGGTGATCATCCCCGAGGTGGTGCTCACCAAGCCGGGCGCACTGTCCGAAGAGGAATGGCGGCTGCTGCGCCAGCATCCGGACTTCGGCTACCGGCTGGCGCGCATGGTGCCGGGGTTCGCGGGCGTCGCGCACGTGATCCGGCAGCAGCACGAACGCTACGACGGCGCCGGGTACCCGGACGGGTTGCGCGGCGCGGACATCCGCGCGGAGGCGAGGATCCTGTCCGTGTGCGTCGCCTGGGCGGCGATGCGGTCGAACCGTCCACATCAGACCGCATTGGATGAAAACCGGGCGCGGCGGGAACTTTGGGCCGGACGCGGCGAACAGTTCGATCCGGACGTAGTGGACATGTTCCTCGACCTGCACACCCAGGGCAGCATCGGAATGTTGCGTCCGTCCGGATTGTCCGTGCAGGAAGCGGGTTTCCCGGCCGACTTCAGGCCATGATCCACTGACCGTGCCATGCTCTGCGCCATGAGCACGGAGTTCGCCATTCCCGCCGAGGTGCCGAGCCCGGAACGGCCGGCCCCGCCCGGCGGACCGGTGGGCAGGTGGCTGCTGGCGGACCGGGTGGCACCCTCCGGCCCGGAGAGCCACGAGTCGCACGCCAAGCCGCACCCGTGGTGGAAGGTCATGACGCTCACCGGCGTCGACTACTTCTCCACGCTGTCGTACCTCCCCGGCATCGCCGCGCTGGCCGCCGGTGCGCTCTCGCCGCTCGCGACGTTGCTGATCGTCGCGCTGACGTTGCTCGGCATGCTGCCGATGTACCGGCGGGTGGCGCGGGAGAGCCCGAACGGCCAGGGGTCCGTGGCGATGCTGGAGGACCTGCTGCCGTTCTGGCGCGGCAAGATCTTCGTGCTGGTGCTGCTCGGGTTCGTGGCGACGTCGTGGATCATCACGATCACCCTGTCCGCGGCCGACGCTTCGGTGCACGCGCTGGAGAACCCGTACGTGCCGGAGGCGCTGCACGGCGCCGAGCTGTGGGTGACGATCGTCCTGCTGCTGATCCTCGGCGGCGTGTTCCTGATGGGCTTCAGCGAGGCCGTGGGCGTCGCGATCCCGTTGGTGGCGGTGTTCCTCGCCCTCAACGCCGTCGTGGCCGTGGTGGGGCTCGTGGACGTCTTCGCGACGCCGGACGCGCTCGACCGGTGGATCTCCGCGCTCGGCGCGCACGGGGACGGGTTCTTCGGCGTCGTCGGGCCCGCGATCCTGGCGTTCCCGCTGCTGGTGCTCGGCCTGTCCGGCTTCGAGACCGGCGTGAGCATGATGCCGCTGGTGGCGGCGGACGGGAAGACGCCGGAGGAACGGCTGGAGAGCCGCGTCCGCAACACCCGCAAGCTGCTCACGACCGCCGCGCTGATCATGTCGGTCTACCTGGTCGCCACGTCGTTCATCACCACCGTGCTGGTGCCGCAGGAGAAGTTCGCGCCCGGCGGCCCGGCGAACGGCCGTGCGCTCGCCTACCTCGCGCACGAGCTGCTCGGCGAGGCGTTCGGCACGGTCTACGACATCAGCAGCATCCTGATCCTCTGGTTCGCCGGTGCGTCGGCGATGGCCGGGCTCATCAACATCGTCCCGCGTTATCTGCCGTCGTACGGCATGGCGCCGGAGTGGGGCCGAGCGGTCCGTCCGGTGGTGATCGTCTACACGGTCATCTGCATCATCATCACGATCATCTTCAACGCCGACGTGAACGCGCAGGCCGGCGCCTACGCGACGGGCATCCTCGCGATGATGGTCTCCGGATCGTTCGCGGTGACGGTGTCCGCGTGGCGCAAGAGGCAGCGCGGCGCGGGCATCGGGTTCACCGTGCTGACGCTGGTGCTGCTGTACGCGTTGGTGGAGAACGTCATCGAGAAGCCGGACGGCATCACGATCTCCATCGGCTTCATCATCGGCATCGTCGTGATCTCGCTGGTGTCGCGGATCTCGCGCACGACGGAGCTGCGCGTCGACAGCATCAAGTTCGACGAGCGGGCACGCCGGTTCATCACCGAGACGATCGAGAACGACGGCCGGATCACGTTGATCGCGAACCGCCGTCAGCACGGGGACGAGGCCGAGTACGTCGAGAAGGAGACCGAGCAGCGCGGCATGAACCCGGTGCCCGGCACGGCGGACGTGATCTTCCTGGAGATCGACATCGTCGACCCGTCGGCGTTCTCGAACGTCCTCTGCGTGACCGGTGTCGAGGTGGCGGGGCATCGCGTGCTGCGGGCCTCCGCACCGGCCGCGCCGAACGCCATCGCGGCGATCCTGCTGGCGTTGCGCGACTCGACCGGGGTCATCCCGCACGCGCACTTCGAGTGGTCCGAGGGCAACCCGCTCGGCCACCTGTTCCGCTACCTGATCCTCGGCCGCGGCGATACGCCTCCGGTCGTACGGGAAATCATCCGCTCGGCTGAAGAGGATCCGTCCAGAAGGCCACGCGTGCACGTGAGCTAGCTGGAACACTCCCTCCGTACGTCCGACACAGGGGGAGGACGCCATGTTCCGCAAGCTGTTGGTATCTCTGCTCGTGCTGGGGACGGTGGGGGCCGGAGCCGCACCGGCGGTCGGAACCTCAGGACCCAGAACCGTCAGAACGTGCGCCGATCTCGTGCGCACGTTCGACGTTCCGGACGCCCGCGCGAAGGTGACGTCCGCGACGGTCGTGGCTGGGGAGAAGGGCTTCTGCGACGTCCGAGGCACCATCGAACCCGCCATCGGCTTCCAGCTGAAGCTGCCGTTGCGCGGGTACCAGGGCCGCTACGTCCAGTACGGCTGCGGCGGGTTCTGCGGGATCATCGACGATCCGGCCTTCCCGCCGGGCTGCGGACCGGCGTTCGGGGACGCCGCGGTGGCCGCGACCGACGACGGGCACCAGGCGCCGCCGGAGAACCCGTTCGACACGACCTGGGCCGCCTCCAACCAGAAGGCCCGCGACGACTACTTCTTCCGCGCGCCGCACGCGTTGTCGAAGGTGTCCAAGCACATCATCGCGGCGTTCTACGGCAGGCCGCCGGTGAAGTCGTACTTCTCCGGCTGTTCCAACGGCGGCCGCGAGGGCCTGCTGCTGGCCCAGCGCTACCCGCGCGACTTCGACGGCATCGTCGCCGCGGCACCGGGCGCCTACTACACCGCGCTGATCGGCTACCAGGCGTGGATCGCCCGCAACACCATCCCGAACGACAAGATCTTCGTGCTGCACAACGCGGTCATGCAGGCGTGCGACGGCAACGACGGCCTGGTGGACGGCCAGATCGAGGACCCGAGGCTCTGCCGGTTCGACCCCGGCACGCTCACGGGTCAGCTCACCGACGACGAGATCGCCCGCGTCCGCCGGTTGTACGCGGGCCCGTCCGACCACGGCGTGCGGCTCTACCCCGGCGGGCAGCCGTACGGGTCGGAGATCTCCTGGACGTTCTGGCTCAACCCGTCCGAAGGCCTCGGCCGCGGCATCGCGCCCGAGCTCGCGGACAACGGCCTGAAGCACCTCGTGTACCCGATCGGCAGGCCGCACTCGTCGCTGGAGAAGTTCGAGTTCACCACCCGTGAGCTGCGCCGGATCGTGCCCGAGACGGTGAAGGCGAACTCGCTCTCGCTCGACCTGCGGGCGTTCGAACGGGCCGGTGGCAAGCTGATCATCTGGCACGGCGCGGGCGACCAGGGCATCCCGTTCGAGGGCACGCTCGACTACTGGCAGCGGCTCACCGGCGGCAGGAACCCGTCGTACGCCAGGCTCTTCGTGGTGCCGTCGATGTGGCACTGCGCCGGCGGCGACACGCTGACCGACTTCGACCCGTTCCGCGCGCTGGTGTCGTGGGTCGAGGGTGGCCAGGCACCGAGCAGGATCATCGCGACCGGACGTGACCAGGACGGGAACGTCGTGCGCACCCGGCCGGTGTACCCGTACCCGTTGCGGGCCAAGTACACCGGCTCCGGCTCGATCGACGACGCCGCGAACTTCGTCGCGGCGCCGGGCTTCGGGTTCGACGACCGGATCCGCTGGGCGGGGGAGGACCTGTACAGGTCAGGTCCGGTGGCGCCCTAGCGGAACTTGTGGATGGCGGCGGCGATGGCCTTGTCCATGCTGTTGCCCTCCATCACGAGGTGGCCGGCGTCGTTCAGGATGACGAGCTCGGCGTCGGGCCACCTCTTCGCGACCTCCCACGCCGTGTACAGCGGGCCGCCGAAGTCGTTGCGGCCGTGGATGAGGACGCCGGGGATTCCCTTGAGCCGGTCGAGGTTGTCGAAGATGTAGTTCGGCTCGATGAAGGCCTCGTTGCCCCAGTAGTGGCTGACGGCCCGCGAGAGCTGGTAGCGCATCGTCGGGTCGGCGTACCGGGTGCCCTCGAACGAGTTGTCGCCGCCGGTGATGGTGGAGAGGTCCCACTTGCTCCAGTCCCAGGCGGCCTTCTCGCGGACGGCGGGGTCGGGGGAGTTGAGGAGCCTGTTGTAGGCGGCGGCGAGGTTGCCGTCGCGGTCCTCCTCGGGGACGCCGTCGCGGAAGGCGTCGAAGTAGTCGGGGAAGAAGAGACCGAGGCCGCGGGTGATCCACGCGTGCTCTTCCGGACGGCTGGTGGTCACGGCCGGGATGACGATCTCGGTGACGCGGTCGGGGTGCTGGATGGCGTAGGCGAGGATCAGGGTCGATCCCCAGGAACCGCCTTCGAGCAGCCACTTGTCGAAGCCGAGGTGGTCGCGGAGCTTCTCGGCGTCGTCGATCAGGTGCTGGGTGGTGTTGAGCTCCATGCTGGTCGACGGGTCCGCTATCGGGGGCGTGCTCTTCCCGCACCCCCGTTGGTCCCAGAGGATCAGGTTCCAGTGATCGGGATCGAAGTACTCGCGGGAGTGCGGGTTGGCGCCGGAGCCCGGACCGCCGTGGAAGACGCAGGCGGGTTTGCCGTCGGGGTTGCCGCTCGCCTCCCAGTGAACGAGCTGGCCGTCGCCTACGTCGAGCATGCCCTGCGCGTAGGGCTCCACCTGTGGGTACATGCGGGCGAGGCTATTGGGGGAACGCGGGGGACGCCGAGTGGTTTTCGAGCAGGCCCGGACACGCCGACACGTCCACTGCCGCAGGGGCGGTGGACGTGTGAACTCAGTGCGGTGTCAGGACTTCTGCTTGGCGGCGATCTGGTCCAGGACCTCGCTCTGGGAGACGATGATCTTGCCTGCCAACGCCTTCGAGCCGATGTGCTCGCCCTTGGCCTGCGCGGACTTGGCCATGTCGACGCCACTGCGGAGGTGGCGGGAGAGCGTGGCGAGGAACAGGTCGTCGTACTGCTTGCCGCTGGCCGCCTTGAGGGCCTCGACGTCCTTGGCGGTCATCATGCCCGCCATCTTGTGCGTGGCCGCGGCGTCGTCACCGGGCACCTGGATGTTCCAGCTGCGCAGGTAGGTGGACATCTGCTCGATCTCGCCCGCCTCCGCGGTCGCGATCTTGTCCGCCACGTTCACCACGAACTCGTCCTTGGACTTCTCCATGGCGACCTTGGCGATCTCGATCGTCTGGCGGTGGTGGGGGATCATCTGCAACGAGAACATCGCGTCGGCCTCGTTGGCCGCCGGTTCTCCAGAGCCGCCGCTCGGGGCGGATGAACAGCCCACCAGCGCAAGCAGCCCTAGCACGACGATGAGCAGACGCGCTCGCATGAAGCCTCCCGTCTCGGTTCCCTGCCGAGGGATACGGGTGGCCGATGTGTCCGGTTCAGCGAAACTTTCCGAACCTAAGTGGTTGGCCGCCGGTCGAGTGCCGCGACGACCCCGCTGACGACGTCCGGATGGCCCAGCGGCAGGGGTGCCACCACGTCGTTGGTGTGCGGGATGACCTGGGCGAACGTGGCCTCCACCGGCACCTCGGGATCGACCACGAGGACCGAGCGGACGAGGTCGGGGTGGCCCGCCACGAGGTCGAGGACGTCTGCGGCGATCGGGCCGCTCGTGACGACGTCCAGCACCGTCCTGGTGTCGTCCCGGTGCCTCGTCAGCACGGTGTCCACTGTGGACTTCCAGCCCGGCGCGGCCGGCACCCGCAGCCACACGATCCGCACGGTCTCCGACAGCGGGCGCCAGGTCGCGGGAATTCCGTCGTGGAGGGCTTCCCCGGCTGGATCGATCACGAGTACCGTTGCGGCGCCTGCGGGTCCGTCGGCCACGACACCGGGACCCGCTGCCCTGCTGGGCTCGTCGAAATCGCGCATGCTTCGCGGATACCCAGTGGCTGAAAGGTTTCAGTGCTCCGATCGGGTCTTCGTGATGACCCGAATGGTGGATACAAGACCACTGAGTGACGTGGACTTGTTGACGCGCACCGGTTTCCGGCTCATGTCCGGTGACATCTTGACCACTTTCTGAACCCAGGTTTATGGTCTAGACCACAAACCGAAACTGGATCGGTGAGCAACCTGAGAGTGCTCCCGGTTCCCGCCCCCTGCCTACGGGTCCACCCGTTTGGGAACGATCCAAGGAGTTCGGACGAATGAAGAACATGCGTAAAGCGGCGCTCGTCCTGGCCGCTGTCCCCGCCATCGTCCTCATCACGCCGGTCGGTTCGGCGAGCGCGCACGGTTACGTGTCGTCGCCCGCGAGCCGTTCGGCGCAGTGTGCCAGGGGCGACATCGCCGAAAGCCTTTGTGGCCAGGCGAAGTACGAGCCCCAGAGCGCGGAGGGCCCCAAGGGCCTGAAGAACTGCAGCGGCGCGAACGGCAGCTTCGCTCCCCTCGACAACGACTCGCTGCCCTGGAAGGTCACCAACACCGGTCAGACCCTGTCCCTGACCTGGACCTTCACCGCCCGGCACGCCACGCGCGACTACGAGTACTTCATCGGCAACACGCGCGTCGGCTTCTTCGCCGGCAACAACCAGCAGCCGAACAACCCGACCACTCACTCGATCAACCTCGGCGGCTTCTCGGGTCGCCAGAAGCTGATCGCGGTCTGGAACATCGGCGACACCGTCAACGCGTTCTACTCGTGCATCGACCTCAACATCAGCGGTGGTGGCGGCACGACTCCGCCGCCCACCACCACGACCACCCGTCCTCCGACGACGACCACGACCACGACGACCACGCAGCAGCCGCCGGCCGGTGGCACGTGGGCGGCGAACACGTCGTACGCGACCGGCGCGACCGTGACCTACGGCGGCTCGAGCTACCGCTGCCGCCAGGCGCACACCTCGCTGGTCGGCTGGGAACCGCCGAACGTGGCGGCGCTCTGGGAGAAGATCTGATCCGATGAAGCGCCTGGTGATCGCTGTCGCGGTCCTGGCGCTGGCGGGGTGCGGCGGAGAGGCGGTCGTGCCGGAGAGCCCAGCGGCTCACGGGCACGGCGCTTCTTCCGCCGCACCACCCGTTCCGGGTGCCAGTGCGAGGTTCAACGACGCGGACGTGACGTTCGTGCAGATGATGGTCGACCACCTGCAGCTCGGCATCAGCCTGTCGCAGGTGGGCATCGCGAAAGCGGAGAGCAAGGAAGCGAAGGACCTCGCGAGCGCCATCGACGTGACGCAGCGCGAGGAGCTCACGATGCTCAAGTCGTGGCTGAAGCTCTGGGACAAGCCCGAAGGCGACGGCGCGAACCTGCACGCCGCCCACGGAGGTCAGCCGCTGCTCGACGACAAGGTCATCAACGAGACCAAGGAGAAGAGCGGGGCCGAGTTCGACCAGAACTTCCTCAACCTCATGACCGGGCACCAGGGTGCCGGCGTGGAGATGGCCCTGGCCGAGAAGAAGGACGGTCAGAACCCCGAGGCGACGGCCTACGCCGAGCGCGTGGTCACGTCCCGGCAGGGCCAGATCCAGCAGATGCTGAAGATCATCGGCGGGGTGTAGCTGCCAGCGGTTCAGGTGTCGGCGGCGGCTCCTGAACGTCAGCGGGTCAGGTCGCTCAGCGCGGCCTCGACCCGTTGCCGCGCCGACGCGTGCATCCACCCGACCCCGAGCTCCTGCTGGGCCAGCCGCAGGAGCCTTTCGGCCTGCCCGAGATCACCCCGGCGCGTGGCGATCTCGGCGAGTCCGGTGTGCGCGAGCGAGCGGGTCGCGGTCAGGCCTGCCTCGGTCGCGAGTTCCAGCGCCAGCAGGTAGTCCCGTTCCGCCGCGGCCTCGTCCACGTCGAGCAGCCGGTCCGCGCGGCGGCCCCGCAGTTCCGCGAGTTCTTCCTTGGCCCCGAGTTCGGCCATCGCCGCGATCGCCTGGTCGGTCAGGGCGAGTGCTTCGGCCGGGTCCTCGGTGATGGTCGCCAGCACGTCGAGGACCTGGGCCGCGCCCCAGCGTTCGCCGACCTCCTCGAACAACGCCAGCGCCTCGCGCGCCTTCCGGATCGCGGGCGGGCTGTCACCGGTGGTGGTCCAGGCCGTGTAGGCGTTGCTGAAGCCGAGCAGGCCGCGCAGCCACGGGTCGTCGCTGCTCTCGATCTCGTCCTGCAACGCCGTGCGCGGCGTGTCCGGTCCGGGCGGGCCGGAGAGCATGGCCCACGCGATGAGCACGAACGGTTGCCTGATCGGGCCGTGCAACGCCTTCAGCCTGTCCTGCACGCGTTCCGGGGCCGCCAGCGCCAGCAGCACCGCGTAGTCCTCTGTGGACTCTTCGGGCACCCGGTCCAGCAGCCGGAGCGCGAGGCCCTGCACCTCCGCCCGGCTGCCCTTGACGTACCAGTACCAGGCCAGGCCGTTGACGAGCGCGAGCCCCAGCGCGGGGTCGGCGTCCGTGGCCCAGTCCAGGGCCTGCACCAGGTTCGCGTGCTCGGCGGTCAGGCGGGTGAACCAGCGGACCTGATCGCCCTGGCGCAGTTCGGGATCAGCGCGGCGGGCGAGGTCGGCGAAGTAAGCGGCGTGCGCGGCGTCGACGCGTTTGTGCTCGGCGCAGAACTCGCGGATCGTCTCCAGCATCCGGTAACGGCCGTCGGCGGCCTCGACCAGCGACTTGTCCACCAGAGCGTCCAGCACCTCGATGTCGTGCCCGCACACCGATTCGACGGCGTCGAGGCTCGCTCCGCCGCTGAACGTCGCGAGGCACGCGGCGAGATCGCGTTCGTCGTCGGACAGCAGGTCCCACGACCACTCCACGACCGCGCGCAGCGTCTGGTGGCGCGGTGCGGCGGCGCGGTTTCCCTTGGTGAGCAACCGGAAGCGGTTGCCCAGCCGGGAGGCGATCTCCGCCGTGGTCAGCGTCCGGGTGCGGGCGGCGGCCAGTTCGATCGCGAGCGGCAGGCCGTCGAGCTCCCGGCAGATCTCGGCGGTGTGGTCGTCGCGCACGAACGCCGGGTTGACCAGCCGGGCGCGGTCCGCGAACAGCTCGACGCTCTGCGCCGGGTCGAGCGGTGGCACCGGGCACAGCGTCTCGCCGGTGATGCCGAGCGCCTCCCGGCTCGTGGCGATGATCCGCACCGACCGGCACGTGCTGAGCAGGTGCCCGGCGAGCCGCGCCGCCTGGACGATCAGGTGCTCGCAGTTGTCGAGGATCAGCAACGCCGAGCGCTCGCGCAACGCCAGCACCAGCCGTTCCTCGGGTTCGAGCACGGTCTCCTTGAGCCCCAACGCCTGGAGCGCGGCCGCCGCGACGTCCTTGGCGGGCGCGAGGTCCACGAAGATCGCCCCGGCACCGGCGGCCTGCAACGCCAGCCTGGTCTTGCCCGCGCCACCAGGCCCGGTCAGCGTGATCAGCCGGGAGGTCAGCGCCTTGATCCGCCGGAGTTCCTCCTGGCGGCCCACGAAGTTCGTCAGCTGGGCGGGCAGTTCGCGGTGGGTCGTGCCGCGCAGGACCTGGAGGTGCACGGCCCGCAGTTCGGCCGACGGGTCGGTGCCCAGCTCGTCGGCCAGCAGCTGCCGGGCGTCCTCGAACGCCTGCAACGCCTCGGCCTGGCGGCCCTGCTGGTGCAGCGCCTGCATGAGGAAGCCGCGCAGCCGTTCGTCGAGCGGGTGCTGCCGGACGAGCTCCTGGATCTCGGCGACGTCCGCCGTGCCGAGCCGGAGGCGCGCGGCGGTCAGCGAACCGAGTGCCGCGGACCGTTGCTCCTCCAGGCGAGTCGCGTGGTCGGCGAGCGGCACGTCGGCGAGCGCCGGACCGCGCCAGAGCTGAAGTGCCTCGGACAACAGGGATTCCGCGCCGCGGACGTCGCCGGCCTCCAGCGCCTGGCGGCCTTCCGCAGCCAGCGCGGCGAACCGGTGTGCGTCGACCTGCGCGGCGGACAGCGCGAGGCGATATCCGGCCGGGTGGAACTCGATCAGCGCCGCGTCCCCGAGCGCCCTGCGCAACCGGGACACCTGACCCTGCAACGCATTGGCCGCGTCGGCCGGCGGCTCGGAGCCGTAGAGCTCGTCCACCAACCGGTCAAGCGGGACGATTTCCCCCACTCGGAGCGCGAGCAACGCGAGCAGGGTGCGTGGCCGTGGACCACCCACCGCGAGCTTGCCGTCCGGGGAGTGCGCCTCAACGGGCCCGAGAATGCCGACGTGCACGGTGTCAGCGTACGAAGCGGCCGGGGCTCGTACCCAGCACCCGGCGAAAGTGGCGCGTGAGGTGCGACTGGTCGTGGAACCCGGCCAGCACCGCCACCTCCGCCGCCGGTCGCCCCTCGATCAGGAAGCCGCGGGCGAGGTCGACCCGGCGCGCGGTCAGGTACTTGTGCGGGGGCAGCCCGAACCGGCGGCTGAACGCCCGCACGAGGTGAGTCGGGCTGGTCTGCAACTCCCGCGCGGCGGCGGTCAGGGACAGGCCCTCCGGCAGTGAGGCGTCCAGCAGTTGCCGCAGCCGGTCGGCGAGCGTCGGGTCCGCGTGCACGACGGGCGCGGTGCCGGCGAAGTGGTGCTGGACTCGCTCGGCGATCAACGCGAGCCGTGACGCCGCCTCGAACGGTTCGTCCAGCACCAGGTGGAGCTGGTGCACCCGGTGGCGCAGCAGGGGATCGGGCAGCATCGGGGTGTCGACGGCCTTGCCGATCAGGTCGTCCGGCAGCACCGTGCCGTCCAGGTACAGCACGCGCTTGCGGAAGCCCGTCGGGTACGCGGACCGCCCGTCATGCGGCACGTGCGGCGGCAACAGCGTGACGGCGGAGACGAGCGCGCCGTGCTCGTGCCGGTCCAGTTCGTACTTCACGGCACCGTCGTCGAGCACCATCAACGTCCACGCGTCGTGCGTGTGCGTCGGGTAGGCGTGCGTGGTGAACGACGCGTGGAAGGCCTCCTTGATGCCGTCCACCGCGGGTTTCCACGCGGTCGTGCTCATGTCAGAAACGTACAAGACCGCCGGGGCACCTGCCCACGATCGTGGAGTCCATGTTCGACACCAAGATCGCTGTGCTGCTGCGGGACGACCTGGCCGGATGGCAGGCGCTGAACGTCACCGCGTTCCTCGTGAGCGGCCTCCCCGAGACCCTCAAGGGCGAGCCGTACGTCGATGCCGACGACGTGCGGTACCTGCCGATGTTCGGCCAGCCCGTGGTCGTGCTCCAGGGCAACGCCGAGCTGCTCAGGAAGGCCCACGAGCGGGCGCTGAACCGCGACCAGGCCATGACGATCTTCACCGCGGACCTGTTCGCCACCGGCAACGACGACGACAACCGCGCGGCCGTCCGCAAGGTGCACACGCAGGACCTCGACCTGGTCGGGATCGCCGTGCACGGCCAGAAGAACGCGGTCGACAAGATCTTCAAGGGCGCGCGGATGCACCCCTGACGAAACCGGGTTCTAATGCGTGCGTGATCAAGCTGCTCCGGATGGCCGTGTTCCTGTTGGTGCTGTCGGCCGAGGTCTACCTGGTCGTCGTGCTGGGAGACCGGTTCCGGCCGGCCGACCACTTCAGCTTCTTCACCGTGCTGTCGAACGTCTTCGCGGCCGTCGTGATGCTGCTCGGGGTGTTCCGGCCGGTGTCGGCGCAGCTCAGGGGCGCGGCCGTGGTCTACATGGCCACCACGGGGCTCGTGTACTCGTTCCTGCTGAGGGGCATCGACGTGCAGACGCCCGCGTACGCGAACTGGGTGCTGCACATCATCGTGCCGATCCTCGTCGCCGTGGAGTGGCTGCTCGCGCCGGAGAAGACGCGGCGGTGGTGGACCTGGCTCGCGTTCCCGGCCGCCTACCTGGTGTACACGCTGGTCAGGGGCCCGATCGTCGGCTGGTACCCGTACCCGTTCATGGACCCGCGTGCGCACGGCTACGGCAGCGTCGCGGTGGGCTGCGTGTTCGTGGCGGTGGTGTTCGTCGCGCTGTCGTTCGCGGTGTCCTGGGTCGGCACCAAATTGGCCCAGAAAAGGGCGTTGTCTTTGTCCCGCGACTAGGGCCAATAGTCGCCTTACGGTCTGAGACATGACCAGGCGACTCGCGTACGCGCAGCTGACGAACTCCATCGGGGACGGCGGTTTCCTCGTCGTCTCGGCTCTCTACTTCACGCAGGTCGTGGGCCTGAGCGCGGCCCGCGTCGGCCTCGCGCTGACGCTCGCGTGGGGTGTCGGCGCCGTCGCCGGAGTCGCGCTGGGACACGTCGCCGACCGGCTGGGTCCGCGGACCACGGCGGTCGTGCTGGCCGGCGCGACGGCGGCGAGCATCGCGATCCTGCTGTTCACGAGGAACTTCGCCGCGTTCGTGGTGGTGATGTGCCTCTACGCGAGCTTCCAGAGCGGGTTGCAGGCGTCGCGGCAGGCGTTGCTGGCGGGGCTGACGACTCCCGAGGAGCGCACGCGGGTCCGTGCGCGGATCCAGTCCACGGCCAACGCGGGCATCGCGATCGGGGCGGCGGCGGGCGGGTTCGCGTTGCACCTCGGCACCGAGGTCGCGTACACGGCCGTGTTCGTGCTCGACGTCGTCGCGTTCCTGATCGCCGCGGTCGTGCTGGGCACGTTGCCGGAGACCGTGATGACCAGGGCCAAGGGCAAGTTCGACGTGCTGAAGGACCGGCCGTACGCGCTGATCACGCTGATCAACGCGGTGATGCTCCTCTACATGCCGTTGCTCAGCCTGATCATCCCGCTGTGGATCGTGCAGCGGACCGAGGCGCCGACCTGGCTCGCGGCCGCGTTGCTGGTGCTCAACACCGCGGGCGTCGTGCTGTTCCAGGTGCGGATCGCCCGCCGTGCCACCGGGTTGGCCGAGGCCTCGGTGCTGGTGCGGCACGCCGGGCTGATCATGCTCGCGTCCTGCGCGGTGTTCGCGGTGACGGCGTTCAGCTCCGGTGCGTGGGCGGCGGCCGGACTGCTCGTCGTGGCCGCCGCGTTGCAGGTGCTGGGCGAGATGATGCTCGCCTCCGGGGCGTGGGAGATCAGCTTCTCCCTCGCGCCCGCCGACCGGCAGGGCCAGTACCAGGGCTTCTTCGCGACCGGGACGGCCGTCGCGCGCATGGTCGGCCCCGCCCTGCTCACCACCGTCGTGCTCGGCTGGGGAGCACTCGGGTGGCTCGCGGTCGGCGGGTTGTTCGTCGTGGCGGGTTACGCGATGGGACCGGCGGTGCGCTGGGCCCGTGCGAAGAACTCCACCAGCTCCGGCGCCATGACGGACGACTTGTACATGTGCGTCTGACCGGGCAGCGTCTTGTGCTCCGCTCCCACCGCCTCCGCGACGTTCTTCATGGCGTTGCGGAGGTATTCGGGGCTCTTGCCACCGTCCATCGCGAGCGTCGGCACCTTGATGTTCCACCGGTCGGCAGGGAGCTTGGAGCCGCGGCCGTCGTCGCCGAGGATCGTGAGGTCCCACGGCAGGGTGTGCGCGACGAGCTTGAGCTTCTTCCACACCGGAGTCAGCTTCATGACCGCGAGCCCGATGCCGGGCACGCCGACCATCTTCATGAACGTCGAGAGCATGCCGCCCCGGTCGCCGCGCGCGAGCATGTCGTTCATCTGCTGCACGATGTCCGCCGGGCGCGGCTTGTAGGTGTCGTCCACGACGAACGGCGCCTCGTAGAGCGCGAGCCGGGAGATGCCGGGCAGCTTCGAGGCCGCCTCCAGCGCGAGCACCGCGCCGGAGGAGACGCCGAAGACGAACGCGCTGCCGCCGGCCTCCCTGACGACCGCGTCGATGTCCTCGATCTCGCGGTCGAGCGACCACGCGGTCGCGCCGTCGCCGGTCTCGCCACGGCCGCGGCGGTCGTAGGTGTAGACGGTGAAGTTCTTGTCCAGCACCGAGGCCAGCTCGGTCGACGGACCGAACATGCGGTGGCACATCGCGCCGTCCACGAGGATCAGCGCGGGCCCCGAGCCGGTGATCGAGTAGGCGACCTCGGTGCCGTCGGCGGAAGTCGTGAAGCGCGTCATTTCTGCTCTCCCAAGGTGGTGTCGAGGAAGTCCTGCCAGTCCTGTTCGGACTCGTCGCCCTCGAAGACGTGGTGCGCGGCGATGACGGGACCGAAGAACCCGCGCATGAACCGGTAGATGGCCCTGTCGGTGCGCAGGGCGAGCGTGTGGGCGTTGCGGTGGAACTCGACGGCGTCCGGCAGCTTCTCGGCGACGGCCGCGTCGAGCTTCTTCCAGGCCTCGTCCCAGTCACTGATCATCGGGCCGAAGACCGTGAGCGGACGGGCCGTGCGGCCGGGGAAGTGCGTGAGGTACTCCAGCAGCGTGCGGCGGAACAGCGCGCCGCCGAGCGTCATGGCCTCGAACTCGTCGGCCCAGTCGTCGCCGGGAAGGAAGCCGCTCGTGACCATGCGCAGCACCGTGCTGGCGTGCTCGCGGCCCTCGACGAGGAACTCGTAGGCGACGAACCGGCCGTCAGGCGCCTTGCCGGAGTCGTAGGCGAAGTGCCTGAGCCGTTCCTCGGCGGTGATCTCGCTGGTCGGCCGGTAGCCGCCGAAGGCCATCCTGACCTGGCCGTTCTCGACCTCGTTGCGGCCCATGAACCACGAGTCGATGCCGGGGCCGGTGGCGATGGCCGTCCACACGTCCTCGACGGACGCCGGCACCTCGATCTCGTCGGTGCTCCTGAACTCGTGGCCCATCAGCTCTCCCCTTGCTCGGTTCGTGGATGGTCCCATCCTGCTCCCGACGATTCTCTTCGTCAAGACAGTGAACCTAGTCTTGACAAAAAAAGTTGTCGGTGATTCGGTGATGAGGCACCCGAGACCTCCTGGAGGAACCCCATGTCCCGCATCGCCTGTGGCGTCGTCGCCGGTCCGCTCTACCTCGTCGTCGGGTACGCCCAGGCGTTCACCCGTGAGGGCTTCGACCTGGCGCAACATCCGTTCAGCATGCTGAGCCTCGGCTCGCTCGGCTGGATCCAGATCGCGAACTTCGTCGTCAGCGGCGCGCTGTTCGTGGTCGCCGCCACGGGCATGGCGCGGTTCTCGAAGTGGGGAGCGCGGCTGATCGGCCTGATGGGGGTGGGGATGATCCTCGGCGGTGTCTTCGTCGCCGATCCGGCCATGGGCTTCCCCGCCGGCGCGCCTGCCGGACCACCGGAGTCGTTGTCCTGGCACGGCGCGTTGCACGCGGTCGCGTTCGGGATCGCGATGATCGGCTGGATCGGGGCGTGCTTCGTGTTCGCGCGTAGGCTCGGAGGGTGGCTGGCGATGCTGAGCGGCCTGACGGGCGTGCTCCTGATGGTGCCGATGGCGTTCCTGGGCAACCCCGGCGGCACGGTGCTGCTGTACGTGGTCGCGACGATCGGCTGGCTGTGGACCTCGGCCGTGTCCCTGAAGCTGAGCCGGCCTGCCTTCTCGAACTGATCTGCCCGGAGTGCGGGCGCGTCACCACCGACTCGGGCGCGCCCGGTTGCCCGGCCTGTCAGACCAGCTGATGCGCGTGCATCTTGCTGATGTCGTACTGAACCCCGCAGAACGTGCACTGCAGCCCGTACCTGCTGCTGACGGTGAACAGCGGGATGAAGAAGATGGTCGGCTTCGTGTAGCGCCGGAACAGGTTGTGCGCCGACTGGTGGTGGCAGTGCCCGCACACCAGCGTCAGCATGCGCACCGTCTCGATCGTCGTCCGCCAGCCGAAAATGACCATTAGCGCTCCTGATGTCGGGTTGCACGTAAGACGCACGGCGAGGCATCTGAGTTGCGATCGGTTCGCCTTCTTCAGAAGGTGGACAGGTGGACACCCTGCTGCGGCCCTGGACCCCTGACGACGCCCCGACCATCCTCGCCGCGGCGGCCGAACCCGGGATGAGCCGCCAGTTCACCCTCCCGATCGACTCGCTCGCGGCCGCCGAGGACTGGATCGCCCTGCTCACGGCCCGCCGCGAGGACGACGTCGCCTACTCGTTCGCCGTGCTGGACTCCGGTGTCCCCGTCGGCAACGTCGCGGTGTCGAGCGTCGAACGCCGCCACCTCACCGGGTGGATCTCGTACTGGACGCTGGAATCGGCGCGGGGTCGTGGGATCGCGACGCAGGCGTGCCGGGCGGTGAGCGAGTTCGCGTTCGCGGAGCTGGAACTCTTCCGGCTGGAACTGGCGCACCGGCTGGACAACCCCGCCTCCTGCCGGGTCGCGACGGGGGCGGGGTTCGCGGTGGAGGGGGTCGAACGGGCGCGGCTGCTCTACGACGGCGTCCGCTACGACACCGAGACCCACGCGCGCCTCGCCACGGACTGAACTCCCCGCCCGGTTTCTCCCTCCCCTTCCCCTCTGTCAAGGTTCACTTCCGCCCCGTCCGGGTAGCCCGGAGTGCATGAGCGACGTGCAGGCCGAACTGCTGATGACGTTGACGAAGGTCGCCAAGGTCTTACGTGGAGCGGAGATCCCGTTCGCCCTGACCGGTGGATGTGCCGGTTACGCGCGCGGCGGACCCGTGAGCGAGCACGACGTCGATCTCCTGGTGAAGGAGGAGGACGTCAACGAGGCCGTGCGACTGCTGGTGGAGGAGGGACTGCGCGGCGCGGAGCCGCCGGAGGACTGGCTGCTGAAGGTCTACGACGGCGATTCGCTGGTGGACCTGCTCTTCCGGCCGAACGAGCGGCCGGTGACCGACGAGGTCCTCGCGATGGCCGAGGAGATGTCGGTCGGGTCCGTGATGCTGCCGGTCATGCCGGCGACGTTCGTGCTGAGCAGCAAGCTCCTCGTGCTGGACGGACATCGGTGCGACTTCAGCGAGCTGCTGCCGTTCGCACGGGCGTTGCGCGAACAGATCGACTGGGAGCAGGTGCGTGAGGAGACCAAGGACTCTCCTTACGCCGAAGCGTTTCTGATGCTCATCGAACGTCTCGACATCATCGGGAGGGGCCATGAGTTCCGAGCAGTACCTGGCGGCAAATCTGCGTAGGGCGGTGGCCGAGGACCCGCGGACCGCCGAGCTGGGAGTGCGCGTCACCGTGCGCGGTGATCACGTGATGCTCTCCGGCGACGTGGCGTGCGCGGACCGCCGAGCCGCGCTGGAGGAGGTCCTGCACGAGGCCGCCCCCGAACTGACGATCTTCAACGATGTGCGCGTGACACCTGCGGGCGAGCCGGAGGGTGAGGAGGACCTGCGATGATCCGGGTTGCTGCGGTCGGGGACATCCACCTCGGCGAGGACATGCGCGGGCACCTCCGGCCGGCGCTCGAGAAGGTCGGCGAGCACGCGGACGTCCTGCTGCTGGCCGGCGACCTGACCCGGCACGGCACCGTCGCCGAGGCCGAGGTCGTCGCGGACGAGTTCGCGGACCTGCCGGTGCCCGTCGTCGCCGTCCTGGGCAACCACGACCACCACGACGACAAGCCGCTCGAAGTCACCAAGACGTTGCAGGACAAGGGCATCCACGTGCTGGAGGGCACGACGTTCACCCACCGCGCCCACGGCCGTTCGATCGGCATCGCGGGTGTGAAGGGGTTCGGCGGCGGTTTCGCCGGCAAGTGCGGCAGCGCGTTCGGCGAGCGCGAGATGAAGGCGTTCATCCAGCACACCTGCGAGATCGCCGAGAACCTGCGGGGCGCACTGTCCGAACTGGACACCGACGTCAAGGTGGCGCTGACGCACTACGCGCCCGTGCCGGACACGTTGCGCGGCGAACCGCCGGAGATCTACCCGTTCCTCGGCTCGTACCTGCTCGGCGAGGCGATCGACGCCACCGGCACGCACCTCGCCGTGCACGGCCACGCGCACTTCGGCACCGAGCAGGGCATGACCCCCGGCGGCGTGCGCGTGCGCAACGTCGCGCAGCCGATCATCCGCTCCGCCTACACGGTCTACGTGCTGGAAGGGAACAACTGATGACCGTCGGGGACTTCGTCGTCCAAAGACTGCGTGACTGGGGTGTCCGCCAGGTCTTCGCCTATCCCGGCGACGGCATCAACGGGATCGTGGCCGCGTTCGGCAAGGCGGACAACGACCCGAAGTTCATCCAGACGCGGCACGAGGAGATGGCCGCGTTCGCCGCCGTGGGCTTCGCGAAGTTCAGCGGCGACGTCGGCGTGTGCCTCGCGACCAGCGGCCCCGGCGCGATCCACCTGCTCAACGGCCTGTACGACGCGAAGCTCGACCACGTGCCGGTCGTCGCGATCGTCGGTCAGACCGCCCGCACCGCGCAGGGCGGCAGCTACCAGCAGGAGGTCGACCTGCACTCGCTGTTCCGCGACGTCGCCTCCTACCTGGTCGACGTGACGGTGCCGGAGCAGCTGCCGAACGCGCTGGACCGGGCGATGCGCACGGCCGCGGCCGACCGCGCGCCGGCCGTGCTGATCATCCCGAACGACGTGCAGGAGCAGGAGTACGCGGCGCCGAAGCACGAGTTCAAGTACATCCCGTCGAGCCCGCCGTCCCGGCCGATCTCGTCCGTGGTGCCCGCTCCGGAGGAGGTCGAACGCGCGGCCGAGGTGCTCAACAGCGGTGAGAAGGTCGCCGTGCTGATCGGTCAGGGCGCCCGCGAGGCCGCCGACGAGGTGCGCGCGCTGGCCGAGATCCTGGGGGCGGGCGTCGCGAAGGCGTTGCTGGGCAAAGACGTGCTGCCCGACGACCTGCCGTACGTGACGGGCTCGATCGGCCTGCTCGGCACCCGGCCGTCGTACGAGATGATGCGCGACTGCGACACGGTGCTGATCATCGGCTCGAACTTCCCGTACTCGCAGTACCTGCCGAAGTTCGGGGCCGCGCGGGGCGTGCAGATCGACCTCGACGGCCGGGTGATCGGCATGCGCTACCCGACCGAGGTGAACCTGGTCGGCGACGCGGGCGCGACCCTGCGCACGCTGATCCCGTTGCTGGAGCGCAAGACCGACCGCTCGTGGCGCGAGACGATCGAGTCGAACGTCGCGCGCTGGTGGGAGGTCGTGGAACGGCAGGCGCAGGTGCCGGCCGACCCGGTCAACCCGATGCGGATCGTCTCCGAGCTCTCGAAACGCCTGCCGCACAACGCGATCGTCACCGCGGACTCCGGTTCGGCGACGAACTGGTACGCCCGGCTGCTCAAGATCCGCGGCGGCGTGCGGTCGTCGTTGTCCGGCACTTTGGCCACGATGGGGTGCGCTGTTCCCTATGCGCTGGGCGCCTCCTTCGCGCAGCCCAACCGGCCGTTGATCGCGTTGGTCGGCGATGGCGCGATGCAGATGAACGGCATGGCGGAGTTGTTGACACTGCGGAGATACGGCGTTCGTTGCGTCGTGTGCGTGTTCCACAACAACGACCTCAACCAGGTCACCTGGGAGCTGCGCGCCATGGGCGGCGCACCGAAGTTCGAGGAGTCGCAAACACTTCCGGACATCTCCTACGCCGCGTTCGCCCGTTCCATCGGCCTGCAGGGCATCGAGGTCAACGACCCGGCGTCGCTGAGCACCGCCTGGGAGACCGCGCTCGCGTTCGACGGCTCGACCGTGCTCGACGTGCGCTGCGACCCGAACGTGCCGCCGATCCCGCCGCACGCGACGTTCGAGCAGATCAAGGACATGACCGAGGCCGTGCTGCGCGGCGACCCGGACGCCTGGGACCTGATGACGCGCGGCCTCAAGACCAAGATCCAGGAGCTGCTGCCGTGATCACCGGCTACTTCCTCTCGTCAGAAGAACACGGCCCGCGCGAGCTCGTCCAGCACGCCCGCCTGGCCTCGGACCACGGCTTCGAGTCGTTGTGGATCTCCGATCACTACCACCCGTGGAACGCCGAGCAGGGCCAGTCCCCGTTCGTCTGGGGCACGATCGGCGCGCTGTCCGAGGCCGTCACCCTGCCGATCACCACGGCCGTGACGTGCCCGACCGTCCGCATCCACCCGGCCGTCATCGCCCAGGCCGCCGCGACCGCCGCGGTCCAGACCGAAGGCCGCTTCGTCCTCGGCGTCGGCAGCGGCGAAGCCCTGAACGAACACGTGCTGGGCGACCACTGGCCGTCCGCCGACGTGCGGCTGGAGATGCTGGAGGAGGCCATCGCCCTGATCCGCACGCTCCACCAGGGCGAGGAGGTCACCCACCACGGCAAGCACTACACGGTGGAGAACGCCCGCCTCTACACCGTCCCCGAACGCCCGGTGCCGATCTACGTCTCGGCGTTCGGCCCGAAGGCCGTGCGGCTGGCGGCCCGCTGCGGTGACGGCTACGTGTCGGTGGGACCGGCCGGCGACCTGGTCTCCCGGTATCGCGCGGAAGGCGGCCGCGGTCCGGCGCAGAGCGGCCTGAAGGTGTGCTGGGCGGAGTCCGAGGAGGACGCCGTCGCCACGGCACACCGGTTGTGGCCCAACGACGGCCTGCCGGGCGAGCTCGCCCAGGTGCTGCCGACGCCGCGCCACTTCGAGCAGGCGTCGCAGCTCGTCACGCCGGAGATGATCGCCTCGGCGATCCCGTGCGGTCCCGATCCGGAGAGGTACGCCGAGAAGGTCCGGGAGTTCGCCGAAGCCGGGTTCGACGAGGTGTACGTGCAGCAGATCGGGCCGCAACAGCAGGAGTTCTTCGAGTTCTGGGCCAAGGAAGTCGTGCCGCTGCTCGACGACTGACGACTAGGGTGGCGGCATGACCAACCGAAAGGGCCATGCCGCGTAGGCGCCCCGTCCGCGCCCAGCGGACCCGCAGGTCGATCCCACAGGTGGCCAGGGTGTCCGCGGCCACGGCACGTTCCATCGCCACGGTCGAGCGTGAGCACTTCGATCCAGGTGCCGTCGCCCGCGCGCTCGCCATCTGGACCCGATTCGTGCACGGCCCGATCCGCCCCCAGCTACGACAACGCGGACCTCCGCGCCATGCTCACCGTGCAGTGAAAAGCGCGGCGGGACAGAAGTCCCACCGCGCTCCTCATGGCGACGCGACCACCTTCTCGGGCCGTCGACCGCCGCCTAGGCGAGGATCTCGCCGACCGTGCCGGCACCCACGGTCTTGCCGCCCTCGCGGATCGCGAAGCCCAGTCCGGTGTCCATCGCCACCGCCTTGCCCAGCTCCACGGTGACCTCGACGGTGTCTCCTGGCAGGGCCAGCGTCCTGTCGAGCTCCACCACGCCGACGACGTCGCCGGTGCGGAAGTGGAACTGCGGGCGGTAGTTCGTCGCGATACCGGTGTGCCTGCCGCCCTCGGCGTGCGAGAGCAGGTACACCGTCGCGCGGAACCTGGTGTGCGGCGCGACGCTGCCGGGCAGGGCCAGGACCTGGCCTCGCCGGACGTCGCCGCGCTTCACACCGCGCAGCAGGATCGCGGCGTTGTCTCCCGCCTGCGCCTGCCGCATGGGCTTGCCGAACGTCTCGATGCCGGTGGCGACCGAGGTCACCGCGTCGCCGAGACCGAGCACCTCGACCGCGTCGCCGAGGCCGAGCACGCCGCGTTCGACCGCGCCGGTCACGACGGTGCCGCGGCCGGTGATGGTCAGGACGTTCTCGATCGGCATCAGGAACGGGCCGGTGACGTCCCGCTCGGGCACCGGGACGTGCTCGTCCACGGCGTCGAGCAGGTCGACCACCGACTGCGTCCACACCGGGTCGCCCTGGAGCGCGCGCAGGCCGGAGACGCGGACGACCGGGGTCGCGTCGCCGTCGAAGCCGTACTGGGAGAGCAGGTCGCGTATCTCCAGCTCCACCAGGTCGAGCAGCTCCGGGTCGGTCACCGCGTCGGCCTTGTTCAACGCCACCACGACGTAGGGCACGCCCACCCGGTGGGCGAGCACGACGTGCTCACGCGTCTGCGGCATCGTGCCGTCCTCCGCGGACACCACGAGGATCGCGCCGTCCAGCTGCGCCGCGCCCGTGATCATGTTCTTCACGTAGTCGGCGTGGCCGGGCATGTCGACGTGGGCGTAGTGCCGCGTCGGCGTCTCGTACTCGACGTGCGCGATGTTGATCGTGATGCCGCGGGCCAGCTCCTCCGGCGCCCGGTCGATCCGGTCGAACGCTGTGAAGGTCGTGCCCGAAGGGTCCTTTTCGGACAGAACCTTGGTGATGGCCGCGGTCAGCGTGGTCTTGCCGTGGTCGACGTGCCCCATGGTGCCGATGTTGAGGTGCGGCTTGGCGCGCACGAACTCCTGCTTCATCTTCCTGTGTCCTCAAGGCGAACGGTGGCTCAGAACCGTGGACCGCTACCACCCTCCTCCAGTGGTCCTGAAGGATGGACTGGAGAAGGGTCAGCGTCGCGCGCCGTTCAGCTGTGCCGAGGCGACGGCGAGCGCGTCCGCGGGAACACCCGCGCACGTGTGCAGCTCAGCCGTCAGGAACATGCGGTGATCGTGACAGGCGGTCTAGACCGCTGTCACCCCATTTTCCGCGAGCTCGATCAACGCCCGCGCGGCCGGGCTGTGCGGGCCGGCCGCACGCCACGCGAACGCGAGCCTGCTGTGCGGCACGGGATCGGTGATCCGCACGGGGTGCAGGTCGCCGGCCATCGACGCCGCGAGGATCGCCGGGCCGAGCCCGCGCTCCGCCAGCGTGACCACCATCGGCGGAGCGGACGCCTCGAACGCGATCCGCGGCCGGCGCGCACCGCAGGCCGCGTCCAGCGCCCCGCGCAACCCCGTGCCCGGCGGCAGGCTGATCAGCCCGCGCTCCAGCAGTTCGCCCACCGGCACGGACTCCCTGCCGTACCAGGGATCTGCCGCACACACGGCCGCCACCAGCGGCTCATCGGCCAGCACCCGGACGGCCAGCCCTTCCGGAACTTCACCCGCGTACCCGACCAGGGCGAAGTCCAGCGAACCGTCCACAAGGGACGTGACGAGCGCGTCGGAGTTGGCCTCCGACAACGTGATCTCGACAGCGGGGAACGAGGTGTGGAACGCGGAGAGCAGCTCAGGCATGTCCATGATCCCGCACGACACGACCATCCCGACGCGCACGGACCCGCGCACCAGCCCGGCCATCTCCTCCACGGTCCGCCGCGCCGACTCCACCGACCCCAGCGCCGCCCGGGCCAGCGGCAGCACGGCCGCGCCCACGTCCGTCAGCGTCACCACCCGCCCGGACCGGTCCAGCAGGTCGTGCCCGAGCTCCCGCTCCAGCCGCCGGATCTGCGCGCTCACCCCGGGCTGCGCGACGTGCACCCGTTCCGCCGCCCGCGTGAACGACCCCGACTCCGCGACCGCCACGAAGTACTCCAGCTGCCGAAGCTCCATAACCAACGATTATAGAAGCCAGCACAACTAGATCTTGGACATATACTCGCAGCTCACGCACCCTGGAGTTATGCAGATCTTCTACCCCGGTGACCCCGGCTACGACGAGGAACGCAGCGGTTTCCAGACCGGACTCCGCCACGAACCTCAGGTGGTCTTCGCCGTGGAGAGCGTCCAAGACGTCGAGGAGGCTGTCCGCCACGCCGAGGACCACGGCCTCGAGTACGCGATCCAGACCACCGGCCACGGCCTGACCACCGCCACCACCGGCGTCCTCATCTCGACCAGGCGCCTGAACGGGGTTCAGATCGACCCCGCGACCAGGACCGCCAGGGTCGAGGCGGGCGCGGTGTGGCACCAGGTGATCGAGCAGGCGGCGGACCACGGCCTCGCCCCGCTGAGCGGCGACGCGAGCGACGTCGGGGTCGTCGGCTACACCCTCGGCGGCGGGTTCAGCGTGCTGGCAAGGGAGTTCGGCCTCGCGAGCGACCGCGTGACCAGGACCGAGAAGGTCGGCGAGGTCGTCACCGCGCTGGAGTTCGAGCTCCTGCCGATCGAGAACGTCCACGCCGGCGAACTGTTCTTCGCGGCCGAGCACGCGGAACGCGTCTTGGAGGCGTTCCAAGGCTGGGACCTGCCGGACCACGTCACCCCGGCGTTCACCACCCTCGGCGACGTCGTGCGCGTCACCTTCGCGAGCACCCGACCGTTCGACATCGGACCGCTCCGCGTCGCCCCCGTGCTGAAGGAGGAGTTCGGCGTCAGGCCGTTCGCGCAGGCAGCGGGCAGGCCACTGCCGCCGCACGCCTACCAGGGCGACAACGTCCTCCTGAAGGACGTGCCCTTGGAAGCGCTCCAACGTGCGCTGGCGACAGCGGAATCATCGAGCACGGACATCTTCTTCGGCCTCCTCCCGCTCGGCGGCGCGCTCGGCACCGGCGCGACGCACCTGCTCAAGCTCATCTCCCCGCACCTCGGCGTCGAGCGGCAGCACGAAGAGGTGTTCGACCAGGCCCGACCGTTCGTGGTCGGACGTTCGCGCAACTTCCGCTACGCCGCCAGGTAGGTTGTGGGAGGCAGGCAACGGCCGTAACGTCGGGGACGCAGCCGGGTTCAACAGCGTGCTCGGAGTCCGAGTCTCGTGCGCTTCGGCCACCGGGGAGTGCTGGTGAACGAAGAAGAGTTCCAGGAAGCACCGCTGCTCACAGCACGTGCCACGGAAGTGGCCGGAGTGGTGGTCATCGCGGTGGAGGGGGAGATCGACGTCGACACGGCCGACGTCGTGCTGGACGCCGTTCAGCTCGGTTTCGCCACCGCGGGTCCTGCCCTCGTCGCCGACCTCACGCTGGTCAGCTTTTTCGGCTCGACGGGGATCTCGACGCTGATCAGCGCACATGAGCTGGCCGAGAAGCAGAACAAGAAGCTGCACGTCGTCGCGCCGCAGCGCGCCGTGCGGAGACCGTTGCAGGTCACGGGCGTCGCGGACGTCCTCAGGCTGCACGACTCCGTCGACGAGGCGCTGTCGGCGCTGAAACCGGTGCCCACCGAGTAGGCACCGGTCCCGTGTTCACCCGGCCAGGTCGACCAGCTTCGGCACGACCTCGCCGGGGGCGGGCATGGCGGCGATCTCCGCCTTGATGGTCGCGTTCGCCGCCTTGACGTCGTTGTCCCGCAACAACTTCCGCGCCAGCTCGTGCAGCGCGTCCGAGGTGAAGTCCTCGCCGACGAGCCGGTCACCCAGCCGGGTGTCCCGCACGATGTCGGCGTTGCGGAACTGGTCGGCGCCCTGCGGCAGCACGAGTTGCGTCAGGCCGTTCGTCATCGCGGCGACCGTGGTGCCGGCGCCGCCGTGGTGCACCACGAGATCCGCGTGCGCGAGCAGATCCGCCTGGGGCACCCACGGCAGCACGTGCACGTTGCCCGGCACGTCGGTCAGCGCGGACGGGTCGACCTGCGGCCCCGTCGCGACGAGCACCTCGGCGTCGAGCCCGGAGAGGCCCGCGACGGCGGTCTTCAGCACGTCCGGGTTCGAGAACGCGGTGCCGAACGTGAGGTAGACGAGCGGCTTCTCGTGCGCGACGACCCAATCGGGCAATTCGCCCGGTTCCGCGAACGGAACGGGTCGCATCGGAATGCGATCCACATCCGAAAGAAAGTCCAGGTCCTGCAAAGACGGCGGGAAGACGTCCAGATAAGTCGATCCGAGTCCGTAATGATGCCCATCAGGCAAGGTGATGCCGAGTTCGGCGACGTACTCCAAAAGGAGGTCGCTCATTGCCTCCGGAACGAGGTCTCCGTCCATCTTGCCGAATCCGTGGCACACCGCCGGGATGCCCGCGCGCATCGCCGCGAGGCCCGCGCCGGGGTTGATCAGCTCGAAGACGACGAGGTCCGGCTTGTCCCGCTCGAGCACCGGCTCCAGATCGTTCACGAACGCCCTGGGCAGCAGCGATCCGAACGCGTCGACGGCCGTCTGGCGCAGCATGTCGCGCCGGAACTCGCCCGTGCCGTGCAGTTCGTTGGCCTGGCGGAACGCGTCCCAGATGCTGATGCCCGCGTCGACCACCGTCAGGCCGAGCTTTTCCACCGTCGCGTGGAATCCTCCGTCGACGGCGTAGAGAACGTCGTGTCCCTGCTCGCGGGCGGCGATCGCGAGCGGAAGTATCGGATACACGTGTCCGTGCGAGCCCAGGCTCGAAAAGAGAATGCGCACGCGGACACATTAGGTGCTCACCGAATGGTTCGGGAGTCATTCGCGTAAATCTTGACCCCGATGCAGGACACTTTCCCACCGATCGGCGACATCGGCCGGTGAGGGCATGGCGGCGATCTCGGCGCGCACCTCGCCGGACGCCCGCTGGAGCTTCGCGTCCTCGATCAGGGCGGTCAGCAGGTCTGGCGTCACCTCGCGCGGCTCGGCCCGCAGCCCCGCCCCACGACCCGTGATCGCCGTCGCGTGCGCGGTCCGGTCACCCGGCCCCGGCTCGACGAGTTGGGGCACCCCGGCCGCGAGCGCGCCGAGCAGCGTCCCCGCGCCGCCGTGGTGCACGATCCCGTCGCAGAACGGCAGCACCCGAGGGATCGGCACCCACCCGACGGTCCGCACGTTCTCCGGCAGCCCGCCGGTCCGGTCAGGACGCACCAGCACGAACTCGGCGTCCACCCGTTCGGCCGCCTTCACCACCGCCGCCATCATCCGCCCGGCGCCGGGACCTGGCGCGGTGCTCCGGCTGACCAGGATGCGCGGCCTCCCGGACGGCCCGGCGAGCCAGTCGGGCACCTCGCCGTCCCCGCTGTACGGCACGAACCGCATCGGCTCACCCCCGGCGAACTCCGCGAGCGACGCCGGTGCCGTGCGCAGAACCGTTGCGGGAGAACGCACTTCGGCCTTCATCCGCGCGCCGACCGCCGCCGTCAGCTCCAGCCCGTCGAACAACGACACGTCGTGCACCACCGACGGCACGCCCAGCGCGGACCCGGCGGCGGCCAGCGGCTCGTGCACCACGACGTCCGGCCGCCACCGATCGGCGAGCGCGCGCAACGGCGCCGTCATGGCGTCCCCGACCGCGCCGAAGAGGCGTGACACGAAGTCGAGCCGGCCGCTGCCGCGCAGTTCCCTCTTGGCCACCAACGGATGCGTCAGCATGATGCGCAGCGCGATGGGTCCGAAGCGGACGTTCGCCGGCACGACGTCCTCGACCGGCAGTCCCGAATCGGCGACCCGCAACGCCTCGCCGCCCGTGGCGACGACGACCTCGTGGCCCGCCTCGCGCAACGCCAGCGCCAGCGGCATCACCGGGAAGACGTGACCGAGGAGGGGAGCGGCGACCACGAGAACACGCATACCTCCACGTTAACCCTCGTTCAGGGCTCCACGAGCCGGCGCACCGCGTCCTCGACGGTCTGCCGGCGCACCACGTGGTCCGAGCTCGACGGCGCCGACGCCCACATCGAGGCGATCGCCTGCACGAGCTGCAGCATCTGCTCGGCGGCGAACCGCGTGGACACCAGCCCCAGCTCCTGAGCCGACCTGATCGCCTCGACGTCCGCGGCCCGGCTCACCGCCCCGCGCCGCTCCAGCCGTTGCCACGTCGCGAGCCGGGCGAGCTCGGGGTGCTGGTGCTGCAGGTCGTACAGCCGGGCCGCGTAGCCCGGCAGGTCGAAGGCGTCGAACTCCACCGACGACGCGTGCACCACCTCGGACTGCACGGCGTCGAACAGCTCGTCCTTGCCGCCGTAGTAGGTGTAGGCGAGACCCGCGGAACACCGGGCGATGCGGGCGATGCGTTCCATCCGCGCCCCGGCGATCCCGTAGGCGGCGAACTCGACGAACGCGGCGTCCAGCAACCGGCGGCGGGTGCGTTCCCGATCGCGGCTGGGCATGGATTCAGGCTATGGCGAAAGGGCCGCGCCCCGAAGAGCGCGGCCCCAAGCTGCCTCAAGCAGTTACCTCAAGCAGGTGCCTCGAACAGAGTCACTTGGCCATGTCGAACCAGTTGAAGCCCTCGACCATCTGCCGGGTCGTGTCGCTGACGTAGCGCGGGCCGGTGAGCTCCCAGCGCGTCACCGTGCGGTAGGTGCCGGGCTGCTGCGACTCGTCCTCGCGGGTGTCCTCGTCGTCCTTGACCGGCACGTACTCGTTGAGGACCTTCTTGGTCAGCGTGACGTCGAGCGACTCGTAGGCGGACTGGGTGTAGAGGTAGTTGCCCTGGCCGCTGTCGCCCGCGCGGCCCGGGTCGGCGAGCTTGAGCTGGATGGTGTTGCCGTTGAACGACCCGGTGGCCGACACGACCGTGACGATGTGACCGCCGCTGCGCTGCAACGACCCGGTCGTGGGGCCCGCCTTGTAGCGGCCGTAGACCAGCTGGATCGGGCCCTCGTTGAGCTTCTTGGCGAGCTCACCGCCGAAGTCGCTGACGTCGTTGGTGCTCACCACGCCCGTGGAGGTGCTCCAACCGGCGTCGCGGGCGGGCTTGGTGGCGATGTCCCACGCCTTGCGGAGGTTCGTGAGGTTGGTGCCGCCGTTGTACTTCGAGTCCACGCCGATGCGCCAGATCGAGTTCGTGATGACGCTGAAGTCGGCCGGGTCCTTCGGATCGAGGTTGCCGACCTTCGTGGTCAGCCAGCCGACCGGGGCGTTCTTCTCGTGGCCCCAGTAGTGCAGGACGTTGTAGAGGGAGGCGGGCCCGCAGTAGGCGTTGCCGTTGCTCTCCAGGCCGGCGCGGTGCTGGTCCACGTCGCTGACGCCGCACTTCTTGACGTTGAACTGCGGCCCGACGAGGTCGGAGGCGCCGACGCACGGGGCGGGCGTGCCGATGATCGGGTCGGCCATCGCGGTGGCGGGAGCGACGACGGCGGTCAGAGCGGCGGCGGCGATGAGAGCGTTGCGGATCATTTCGGTGTCCCCTTCGAGTTCCTGTGTTCCCCTGCGGTGACACAAGATTCGCCGAGGCGAACCCCCAAGGGCATGAGGGAACGACCCTCAACGTCCGGGGCCGAAAGATGGGTGTATCAGGGACACCCCCACGTCGCTCTGTCTCAGGCGAGTACTCGGGAGAGGTCCCTGCGACCTGCGATTCCGAGCTTCGTGTAGATGCGGCCGAGGTGGTTCTCGACGGTCTTGGGGGTCACGAACAGCTCCTGCGCGATCTCCCTGTTCGCCCGGCCCGCCGCCGCCAGGTCGGCCACCCTGCGTTCGGACGCCGTGAGCGCCTCCGCCCCCAGCACGACGTGGCGCCGTGGCCGGTCGCCGAGCGCCTCCAACGCCTCGGAGGCGCGGGTCTGCAGGACGGTCGAGCCGCACGCCTCGGCCAGTTCGATGGCCCGGTGCAGCGGTTCTCGGGCGTCTGACCTGCGCCTCGCCACTCGCAGCGCTTCGCCCAGGTCGACGAGCGAGCGGGTGAGCTCCAGGCGTGAGGGGGAGTCTTCGAGAGTGCTGACCGACTCGGTGAGGAGGGGCAGGCGCTCGTCCGGGTCGGCGTGGGCGAGCAGGCGCTGGGCGGCACCGAGTTCGGTCGCCGCGCCCCACTTCCGGGCGACGTCGAGCTGTTCGGTGGCCAGTTCGAGGGCGAGTTCGTGCTGGTTGAGCAGGAGCGCGGCCCTCGTCGCCGGGGCACGCCACGGGATCGTCGGCGGGTCCACGTGCACCTGGTGCATCGCGTCGCGCTGGCGGTAGGCCTCGGACATCGCGCGTTTCGGGTCGTTCTCGGCCAACGCGGTGAGCGCGCGCACCTCGTGCAGCCAGATCATCGGCATGGTCAGGCGGGCGTCGGCGTGCCTGCCGTCGAACGCCGTCGTGAACGCCTTCGCGGCCGTGACGTCACCTCGTTCCAGGGCCGCGTAGACCGCGAAGTGCGTCGAGGTGGCGCGAAGGCTGATCACCTCGGACACCGGGTCCTCGTGCGCGACGGCGGCCAGCGCGCCCTCGGCCTCCGCCTCGACGGCCTGCATGTTTCCGCAGCGCCAGTTCAGGAACAGCGACGCGTTCGCGACCATCGCGAACTCGATCGGGGAGCCGTGGGCGCGGACCTTCAGCCTGGCTCGCTCGATCTCGTGCCGTGCGGTGTCGACGCCGTCCGCAGCCATCAGCGCGAGCAACGCGACCAGCCAGGCGACCATCGCGTCCGTGCTGCCCGTCGCGTCGTCGAGGTAGGCGCCGTTCGCGAGCGCGCGCGTTGCGGTCGTGGCGACCTCTTCGTGCGGCCACACCTCGTAGCGCCCCATCTGGGCGAGAAGGCCGAGGAGCGTGCGTTCGTCTGGGGTGCCGCCGGCGAGGCCCGCGTACGCGCTGAGGTGCGCCGACGCGGTCTGGCGTTGGTCGGGGAGGAACGAGCGGAACACCGCCAGCCGTGCTTCGAGGTGCAGGCGTGACTCGCCATCGGGCCGTGCGTCGATGGCCTCGGTGAGTTCGGTGATGGCGGCCGCCGGGCCTTCGAGCGCTGCCGTGGCCGATGCCGCTGCCGCCACGAGCTCGGCGTCCGGCAGACCTTGTGCCGCGGCCTTGAGGTGCCGGTGCGCGTTGACCGCGTCGCCGACCCGCAGGAGTGCGCGACCGAGTTCGGCGCGCAGTCCCGCGTCCGCGGGCTTCTCGTCGACGGCCCGGGTCAGATGTCCTGCCGCCGTGCGGGGATCACCGGCCGCGAGCAACGCCGCCGCGGCCTTCCTGAGCACCTCGGCGGCGTTCGGCAGTGTCCCTTTGGGAGCGTGGACGAGATGCGCGGCGATCCGGTCGGCCGGAGCGTGGGCTTCCTGCAACGCTTTCGCTGCGCGCGCGTGCAGCGAAGCCCGGGCGATCGGCCCCAGGTTCGCCAGAACCGCTTCCCGCACAACGGGATGCGCGAACTCCAGCTGCTCGCCGGTGAGCAGGACGTTGGCGGCGGTGAGCGCCTCGACCGCGGCCGGGAGGTCGGCGACCTCGGCCAGTTCCGCCGACTGCCAGGGGTCCGCGTGCGTGCCGAGCACGGCGACGGCGCCCGCGAGCGCCACCGCCTCGGCCGGCAGCCGCCCGAGCGTGGCGCGGAAGACCGTGCTGGGGCCGAGCGAGCCGACCTTCTCCGCCGTCGCCGGTTCGTCCAGGGGCAGGCCGAGCGCGGTGAGCTCGTCGACCAGAACCCCGGACAGGAAGGGGTTTCCGCCGCTCGCCGCGTGCAGGGCGGTGATCACCTCGGGGTGCCCGCCGACCAGTTCGCCGAGCGCGTCCGCGGTGAGCGGGCGCGGCAGCAACCGGTCGGCGGACACGCTGAGCTGCGCGAGCGGCCCGAAGTTGTCGAGCGGCGGCCTCGTGGCGACGACCAGCGCGATCGGCAGGTCCGCGATCCGGCGCGACAGGTAGACGAGGAACTGCAGCGACGAGTGGTCGGCCCAGTGCGCGTCGTCCACCGTGATCAGCAGCGGCCGGGTGGACGAGAGGTCCACCGCGACCCACCACAGCGCGTGCAACGTGCGGGCGAGCTCGGCCTGGCTCGGGTCGAGCGCGGCGTCGTCGAGCGCCTTCAGCGCCGCGCCGGACGGCCCGGCCAGGATCTTCTCGCGGACCTCGCCCGAGTACCGCGACACGGACCGTTCGACCATCTGCCGGACGACGCCCCACGCCATGGCGCTCTCCAGGGCGTCGCCCACCGCCTGGAGCCTGCCGAACCCGCGCTCCTTGGCCAGCTCGCGGCACTCGTGCACGAGCCTGGTCTTGCCGATGCCCGCACGGCCCTCGATGACGACGACGCGACCCTCACCACGGGTGGCTGCGTCGAGAGCTTCACGAATGTGCGCGATCTCAGAGTCACGTTCAAGTGGTTCGCGCACGAATTGATCGTAGCGGCCGTCTCGCGCGCTACATGCAGATCATCGGCTGCGCAGAAGAGCGACTTGATGCTCCATCCGAGTGATCAGTCGACGCAGCCGTCTCCGCCGGAGGTGTCGCCGCCGTCGAGCGCCTTGCCGACGAACTCCTTCGCCTTGGCCTGGTCGATCTGGTAGCCGGAGCCGGTCTCCCGCCAGACCTCCGACTCCACCGGCAGCGTGGACACGCTGATCCCCAGCGGACCGGTGAACCGCTGCGCGAACTCCAGGACGTCCCAGCCGTCGTCCACGACGAACATCCCCTTGGCGCCCTGGGCGAGTTCGCGTGCGTTCTCCTTGGTGATCTGCGAGGCCAGCCCGACGAGGAACGCCTGCTGCCGCTTGACCCGGTCCAGGTCGCCGTTCGCGAGGCCGTGGCGCTGGCGCAGGAACGCGAGCGCTCGCTCACCCTCGAGCGACTGCCGCCCGGCGGGGAAGCTCGCCCCGGTGACCGGGTCGGTCGCCGCTGCCTTCAGGCACACCTCGACCCCGCCGATGAGCTGCGAGATCCGGGCGAAGCCGGACATCGTCACGGCGGCGTAGTGGTCGACCTTCACGCCGGTCGTCTGCTCGACGGCCGCGGCCAGTTGCTTCGGGTCTTTCCGGTACAGGTCGTTGAGCTTCTCGTCGTCCACGAAGATGTCTCTCGGCAGCGAGACGATCATGACGGCCGCGCCGTCAGCCCGGAACCGCGCGAGCATCAGCGCGTCCGTCTTGGTGAAGTCGTCCATGCCGATGAGCAGCACGTTCTGCGCTGTCGCCGGCTGCTGCGCGGCGGGGGAGGCATCGGTCTTCTTGATCGTCGTCGGGACGATCACGGCGACGGCCGCGGCGGCGATGGTCAGCGTGGCGACACCGACGATCAGCCCGAACGGCTTCTTCTTGCGCTTGTGCAGGTTCGCGAGCACCGTCCGGGAGTCGACGCGCTCCTCGGCCTCGGCCTCGATGGCCTGACGGATCAGGTCGTTCATGCTTGCACCCCCAGGGTGGCGGATCGGGCGAGTTCGTGGGTGCGCAACGTCTGGAGCGCACGAGAGAGTTGGCTGCGCACGGTCGATTCCGTGCACCCGAGCACCTGTGCGATCTCCGCGTCGGAGCAGTCCTCGTAGAACCGGAGCACCAACGCCGCACGTTGCTTGCGCGGCAGCACGGCGATCCGCGCGCGCATGGCGTCGCCTTCGGCGTGCGCGTCAGCCGGGTCCGCCGTCGACGGCACGTGCTGCGCGAGCTCCGCGCGTTCGACAGCAATCTCTCTCGCGGCCCTGCGGCGACGCCACGACAGGTAGTCGTTCGTCACCATGCGCTTCACGTAGAGGTACGGCGCGTCCATCGCGCCGATGCGTTCCCACTTGCCCTGCGCGCGCATGAGCACGTTCTGCACGATGTCCTGCGCCAGGTGTTTGTCGCAGGTGATGGCCGTGGCATACCCCAACAGCCGGTCCAGCCGATCATGGACGAACTGGTCGAACCCCACGCCGCCCCCTTCTCGTTCGCGGTCGCTTGCG
Organism: Lentzea sp. NPDC058450; assembly: GCF_042721395.1. Taxonomy (NCBI): domain Bacteria; kingdom Bacillati; phylum Actinomycetota; class Actinomycetes; order Pseudonocardiales; family Pseudonocardiaceae; genus Lentzea; species Lentzea sp. NPDC058450. Next base: position 99,318 of record NZ_JBHXLO010000012.1, on the reverse strand, counting down.
GAGTGGGAAACCCCGCCGGCGGTCCGATCCGCTGCATCGACTTCTGTGGCCCGGCTCACCGATGTCTCGGTTCGGACGGATTTCGGAATGAATCCTTTTCATGTTCACGTCCATGAGCGAGCCTTCACCCCATGCGCATCATCCCTGCACTCGCGCTGTTGTCGCTGCTGCTCGTCCCGGTGGACGCAGCCGCCGCCCCCAACGGCGACTACTACCTGCAAAGCGCCGTGACCGGCCAGAACGCGGCCGTCTCCGGCACCGCCGTCCAACAACACCGCCCCAAGGGCAACGAGGACCGCCAGCAGTTCTCGTGGAACGGCCGCACCCTCTCCGAAGGCGGCCAGTGCCTCGGCCGCGCCGGTGACGCTGCCCAGATGGTCAGCTGCTCCAGTGCCGACGCCCAGTGGGTCGGCCTCCTCGACGACCAGGACAGATACCGCTTCAAGGACCCCGGCGCCGACCGCTACCTGATCGCGTCCGGCACCGACCAGGTCCGCGTCGGCACCGGCAACGACACCTGGTACCTGACCCCGGTCAACCCGGTCCGCGTCCCCGTCCCCGCCGACCCGCGCCTGGACGAGATGACGTTCCTGACCTCGCACAACGCCTACGCGAACGGCGTCGACGGCGGCTTCATGTTCGCCAACATCGCCCCGAACCAGTCGCGCGGCATCGTGCAGCAGCTCAACGACGGCGTCCGCGGCTTCATGCTCGACATCCACCAGACCCCCGACGGCGCCATCCTCTGCCACAACAGCTGCACGGCCGTCAGCCGCCCCATGGCGTTGAACGTCGACATCCAGCGCATCGTCGACTTCCTCAAGTCCCGCCCGACGGAGATCGTCACGGTCTTCCTGGAGGACTACGTCTCAGCAGACGTCCTGCGGTCCGAACTCGCGCGCGTCCAGGGCCTGAACGACGTCCTCTTCCGCGCCGAAGGCGTCCGGGAGAACGGCTGGCCGACGTTGTCCCAGATGAGGGCGGCCGGCAAGCGTTTGCTCATCTTCACCGACCACGGCCGCGACGGCCGCGAGAACTCCGGCGTCCTCTACCAGAGGGACTGGACCGTCGAGAACTACTGGTCCATGGGCTCCGGAGTGGGCGCCTCCGACTGGTCCTGCTACTCCCGCTGGGGCGAGAAGCCCCTCACCGCAACGGAAGCCAACTTCCGCCCGCTCTTCGTGATGAACCACTTCCGCGACGTCCCGATGGAGAACACCGTCGCCACCGACAACTCCAAGGCCGTCAACCGAGCCCAGCGCTTCTGCGAACCGGCGGCCCGCAAGACCCCGAACTACCTGGCCGTCGACTTCTACCACCGCAACACCCCGGCCCTGCCCGCCGAACGCCTCCCGTCCGGCACCGGCACGGTCGAACTGACCGCGAACCCCGCGCTCTGCCTGGACAACAACGCCGGCGGCACCGCCAACGGCAACCCGGTCCAGACCTGGACGTGCAACAACTCCTACGCCCAGAAGTGGCGAGTCGTCGCCGACGGCACCGTCGCCATCTCCGGCAAGTGCCTGGACGTCAGCAACAGCGGCACGACCCCCGGCACGATCGTCCAGCTCTGGGAGTGCAACGGCACGGGCGCGCAGCAGTGGCGCGCGCGGTCCGACGGCTCCCTGCAGAACCCGCAGTCGGGCCTGTGCCTGGACAACCCGAACGCCTCGACCACTCCGGGCACCCGCCTGACCATCTGGACCTGCAACGGTTCCGCCGCGCAGGCCTGGCGCCTCCGCTAGCTCCTGCGGCCGAGTGGGTCCGTTGCTGCGGACCCACTCACTTCCTGCCGCTCATCAGTGTGCTGAACACCTGGTCACGCAAAGAGCCCGTGGCGGACACGGCTTCGTCGTAGCGCCTCATCTGGTCCGCGAGCGCGTCCATTGCCGCTGCGATCTCGCTCTGCACCTCGAGGGGCGGGAGAGCTAGTGGCAGCTGCTCCATGCGCTTGGAGCTGATGTGGGGAATGGCGGTCGACGTGGATGATTGCGTGATCCACGAGTGCATTTCGGGCGAGTTGAGGTAGTGCACCAGGTATGCCGGCTGCACATCTCCCTTCGGCCGTATGCGCATGCAGCTGGGACCGAGAATCCACCCCGACTCCCTCGCACTGACCAACCCGTGTCTGCCGAGCGTGCCAGAACGTGCGGACACCACGTCTCCGGCTCGTAGCTGGTACTTCGCCCAGTTGGTTCCAGCGTTGCGGACGACCTCGGGGTCGAGCGTGTCCAGCTCGTCATGGCTGAGGAAACCGAGCTTGATGTTGCGCGGCAGCAGAAGCGGCGTCCAACCGGGTGTGTGCACACCGCGGTCGCGTTCGGCCTGCCCGAGCCCTACCTGGATCTCACAGAGGTCGCCGAGCCTTTCCGTTCGCCAGTTCCTGGGTGCGAGATCGGCCAGTTGGTCGAGCCGGGAGTTCAGTGCCCGTCGTGCTCCCTCGATCTCCTCGTGGAGCGAGCCGAGGTGTCGCCGAAGGGAGTCGGCCCGTGCCCAGTGAGCGTCGGCCGCCTCGTTTTCCCAAGACGCGGCTGACTGGTCCACGTATCGGCCTGGGTGAAGTTGGTAGTCGCGGTTGCGAACTTCCTCGAGCTCGACGAAGCGGGAGAACCCGGCTTCCACCTGAACGGGATCGTCGCCGTGCTGCCATCCTCGGCAGGCACGGAGGATCTGTTCAAGGTCTTCCTCGAGCAGGTGGCGCTGCGTGCGTGCTTGGGTTCCAAGCCTGGAAGCGTTGACGAAGAGCATCGAGTGCCTAGGAGGCTCTTCGGGCAGCGGTTTTCGCAGCAACCACAGCGAGACCGGGATGCCGGTCGAGGTGAAGAGTCCCGACGGCAGGGCGATGACGCCGACGACCAGGCCGTTCTCGACCATCCTCCGCCGGACGTCTCCATCCCGTCCGCCGTGAGAGAGCGAGCCGGCCGGCATGAGCATCGCGGCACGTCCACCGGGCTTCAATTTGGCGGCCGCGATCTGGAGCCAGGCGAAGCCCATGCCCCGCTTGGAGGGAGGCCCGAACGGCCAGTTGTCGAACTCTGCCGAATCGGGGAGTACGCCGCTGAAGGGAGGGTTCGCCAGAACGACGTCAAACTGCTTGTCCGAAAACGAACCGTCCTCGATCTGCGGGCCGCCCACGCGGATATCGGCGATCTGGTCGTGCATGGCGAGGTTCATCGCGGTGAAGCGGTACGACTGATCGTTCAGGGCCTGTCCGAAGAGAGGGTTTCCCGCGGTGCCAGTCCTGCCCAGTGCGACGAGCAACTCACCAGAACCGCAGGACGGGTCGTAGACGCTCTCTCCGTCGCTGGTGGCGAGGATCTCCACCAACACGCGCACGACGCTCGGTGGCGTGAAGTGGCCACCATGCCGACCGAGGTCACGATCGGCTCGCTGGAACAGATCGTCGAAGAGGCCGCCGAAGTCGGTGCCGGCCGGCAGTTCGTCCACCAGCCTGACCGCCGCGATCAGCGTTCGATCGCTCAGCGGGGCCCGGTTGCCGGGGAACAGATGTGCGTCCGGACCTCGGGAGAGCGCTTTGTCCAGCCGGTGTTGCAACTCCCACGCCGACGCCGCGAGGAGTTCGGACCACTGTTCGGGCGCGGTCTTGCGGAGATACAACAGAGCCATCGTGAACTGGACCGCGGAGGCGGAGTCGAGCTCTCCGCGCAGCAGGTCCGCCAGGTTCCACAGCTTGCCGATCGCCGATTCCCGGTGGGCTGCGGCCACTGCCTCGGCGGTGTTCGCACCGCTCTTCTTTGCGAACCTGTCTCCGTAAGTGGTGCCGTGAGGCTCGTCGGGACGCAGGCCGTTGCGAGGGATCTTGCGCTGGCTCAGCCAGCGCGACATCTCCGTCGAGTCGAATAGTTCCTGCCCCGCCACCACCTTGGGAGCGGGGAAGTCGGCGTGCCGGGTTCGCCAGTTGCTGGCGGCGCTCACACGGACGCCGGCCAGCTTGGCGATCTCGGACAGCGGCAGGTCGCGCTCGCTCACATCAGGCTCCTCAACTCGTACGGTGGTCGAGAAGGTGGGGTACCTGGTCCACCAGCGCGACCTCCGTGACGAGATCGGTCGAGAGGTATCCGCACACCCGATAGAGCATCGCGTGGTCCGCTCGCAGATCGCGGCGATGAATCGGCTCGTGGTGCATCACGCGGTTGCGGAGCACGAGCAGGCTCATGAGTTCCCGGTGGAGGTGGTCACGACGGCCTCTGTAGTGAGGGAAAGCTTTGTGCAGGGCGGGCACCCACAGCGCGCGGTCGTAGCCTTTGCTCGCGAGAGACACCCAGAAACCCAAGCTGAGCTGAGCCACCACGTCGTCGGCGTTGACGCCGGACGCTTTCTGCTGCGCGTGCTTGACGAGCCGTTGACCGTTGTCCGCGAGTGGGGCAGCGGACCACCAGTCTGGTCGGTGGAACCTGGCGTGCAACTGATCGTGCAAAGCGTTCCGCAGCCCGATCTCCATGAAGCCGAGCAGCGGGTAGAAAGCGGCGCTGACCTGGACGTTCCAGCGGTAAGAGTGCAACGCCGCCGCCTTGTCGCCGCCGCTGGCGGTGAGGTAAGGCGCGAAGCGGACTGCGGACAGCGTTTTGATGATGCCGGTGCTCGAAGTCATGACATTCCCCCTGGATCATGAGAACCACGACACGACTTGCCGTGGTACGGTGCGTGAGTAGGCCCCAGGTTCGCCTCTGCTTCGGCATGCCACCTGGGGCATTGTCTTTGGCGCACCCGATCCGGGATCGCCGAGTTGTCCGACTGCGTTGATGAGAACGATAGGACGCTGTCGATCACTCGTCAAGTACGTTTGCGTACTTCAATCTGTGAACTCGGTAGTACGTGGTGGTACACAAACCGGCTAGCTCCTGCGGCCGATGCCCACGTAGACGTCGGCAGGACCGCCTTCTCCGGCCGGGCCGAGTTCCGGATGCCACTGCGGCGCCGAGACGACGCCCGGCTGGAGGACCTCCAGGCCGGCGAACAGGGGCTCGAACTCCGTGAGGGTGCGGAAGTACATCGGGTCGCGGCTGTGCTTCATGGCGTCGACGACCGCGCCCATCTCCTCCGGCTTGAAGTCGGCGGTGAGGTGGGAGAGGGCGATGAGGCTGCCGGGCGGCATGGCGTCGCGGTAGCGGGCGACGACCTCGGCCGGGCCCTTCTCGTCGGAGACGAAGTGCAGGACGGCGACCATGAGCAGGCCGACGGGCCGGCTGAAGTCGATCAGGTGCTTGACGACCGGGTCGGAGAGGACGTCGTCGGGGCGGCACATGTCGGCCTGGACCACGCCCGCGTTGGGGTTGCCTTCGAGGATGAGCTGGCTGTGGGAGACGGCCACCTCGTCGTAGTCGACGTACACGACTCGTGCGTCCGGGTTCTCCTGTTGCACGATCTCGTGGACGTTGCCGACGGTCGGGATGCCGGAGCCCAGGTCGAGGAACTGGGTGATGCCCTGTTCCATCATCATGAGGACGGCTCGGCGCATGAACGAGCGGTTCGACGAGGCGATGGCGCGGCCGTCGCGCAGGACGTGCAGCACCTTCTCGCCCACCATGCGGTCGGACGCGAAGTTGTGGCCACCTCCCAGCAGGAAGTCGTAGACGCGTGCCGCGCTGGGCACGTCCGTGTTGATTCCTGCGGGCACCCATGCGAAAGGCTCGGCCATGACGGAGAACCTACTCGCATGCGCGTACGCGTGTATCGGCCCGGATTGGGTGACGTTGTCAGGAAAGCTGTTCCGCCAGTGCCGTCGCGCCTGATGCGAGGGCTTCTGCCGCCAGCCAGGTCAGGTGGTCGTCGGCGCGGGCCGACCGGAGATTCCTGCCCGCGTCGACTGCCTGAGCGGCGAACTCGGTGGCGCGCTCGAGGTCGCCCAGTGCGAGGTGGTTGCGGGCCAAGGCGATCAGGGTCAGGGTTCGGGCACGGCCTTCGTCGTACGCACCCAGTTCTGTCGTCAGTGACGTGATGGCGGTGGGCGGGTCGTCCAGCGTTCGGCGGTCCGCCCAGGCGTTGTGCGCGGCCACGAGGCCCAGCTGGAACGCCCGGTGGGCGTCATTGGGAGCGTTGTGGTGCAGGAACATCCGCCCTGCGCTGGTCAGGACGGAAGCGATCAACGCCTCGTTCTCGGCCTGGCGGGCGAGCGTCAGGGCGTGTGCGAAGTGGGGCAGGGCGGTGCCGGGCAGACCGCTGTCGAACGCCGTCCAGCCCGCCAGTGCGCAGACCTCGGCGACGGCGGTCCACGTGGGAGGGTCGCCGACGACGATCATCGGTTCGACGGCGGCCAGGTGCTCCAGAACCGCGCTGTGGCAGGCGATTCCGCCGTAGCGTTCGTCCAGCGCGCGCAACGCCCTGGTACGAGCCGAGATCGTCTCGGCCGGTACTTGAACGGGCGGTACGCCGGACGGCACCCAGTCGAACGTCGGCGCGCCGACCATGATCCGGGCTGCGTGCTGCAGGAAACGCTGCCGTGCCACCGAGTTCTCCTCGGCCAGTTCCGCGGCCTCGGGGAAGCCGTCCGCCACGGCTGCCCGGCACCACGACAAAGCCTCTGGTTCTTCGCCCAGCTTGAACAGGACGCGGGCCAGCCGCACCGCGCCGTCGCCGAGGCGTTGGTCGGCGGCGACCCGGAAGTGGACGGCCGCGTCACGCAGGCGTCCGGTCCGTTCGGCCTCCGCGCCCAGGTGGTACTGGCGTTCGACGGCCTCGTCGAGCTCGAAGCCGTCCAGCAGCTCACTCATCACTGCCTCCGAGGATGCGCCGCAGCTCGGCCCGGCCGCGGGTGAGGTGCGTGCGCACGGTCGACTCGCCGACGGTCAGCACGGCGGCGATCTCGCTGACCGAGTAGCCGAGCAGGTGGTGCAACGCGACCGTCTCGCGGTGCCGGGGCGAGAGTTCGCGCAACGCGGCGTGCAGCGCCTCCACCTCGGCGGCGGGCTGCGCGACATCCGGCAGCGAGGCCACCGGTGTCTCGCGATCTCGCTGCTGCCAGCGCCTCAGCAGCCGTATCGCGACCTTGAGCACCCACGCCTCGGGCTTGTCGTACGCGTGGATGTCGTGCCACCGGTGCCGTGCGATCACCATCGCGTCCTGCGCGATGTCCTCGACCACGCGTGAATCACCACTCAGGGCCGTCAACGTCCGCGTCACCACGGGCAGGCACTCCCGGAAGAACTCGCTGAAGCCCTGGTCCGGTGTGCTCAACGGCCTTCCCTTCAGCGTCCGCGCGCGTCCTTCACCGCCTGGAGGCGACTTTCACCGGTGACAGGCGTTGAAGGTGGCAAAAGCTGAGAGCGGTCGACGAGTTCACCCGATCAGGGGAGCAGGTGACGGAAGGCGGCGACCAGCAGCATCCGTTGCTGGTCGACGTCCAGCCCGTCGTCTGTCTCCTCGTCCTGCTTGAACGACTCGACCCGGACGGCGATGTCCACCAGGTCCGAGGCCAGCTCCACGGTGGACTGGTCGTCCGGGATCGGTTCGTTCTGCTGGTACAGCTCGTAGGTGAAGCGCATGCCGATCGTGCCGTCGAACGTGACCTGCTCGGTCGGCAGCTGCATCGCCTGGAACACCGACCGGTACAGCCCGGCGCCGGTGAGGTGCAACGGGGTCATGACGACGTGCGTGGTGCCGAGGTCGTGGCTGCGCACGGAGATCGCGACCGTCGGACCGTCCGGCGTCGGCGGGACCGGTTGCGGGAACACGGGAAGCTCGGACTTGCGGTCGGCCCGCCAGGTCGCGACCAGCCGGTCGGCCGCGTCCACCAGGTCGATGTGCTTGCGCGGCGCGAGCAACGGGGGCAGCGGTTCCTCGTCCAGCCGCACGATGAACAGGAAGGCGCGGCGGCGGGTCATCTCCAGGTTGAACGCCGCCGTCCAGTCCGCCGCGACCCACTCGCGGTGCGGGGTGTTCTCCGACCACAGCAGCACGTAGTAGTCCGAGGTCGCCAGTGCCTCGTCGATCGCGGTCGTCGCGTCGTCGCCGGCCGCGGCCTCGTTCTCGTCCAGGTAGGCGTTGACGTTGCGGGCCTCCAGCTCGGCGCGCAGTTGCTCGGCTTGCGCGCGGTCCTTCCCGGCGAACGACAGGAACACCTTGGGGCGGGTTTCGAGCGGCACGGGGTCTCCGTCCTTCCTGAGTCTTCTGCGCAGCGGGCCCGCTGAGGTCTGAACGCCCGCGTCGCCGTGCAGGGACCAGCACGCCCAGTCGGCCGGGTGCCGGTCGGCGACTTCCTTCAGCGCGTGCTGCAGAGCGAGGTCTCTCGGGAACTTGGCCAGGTGGTGGTCGAACGCGTCGAGCATCTTGCGTTGCGCGTCGGCCGCCGGCTGCCAGCGGGCGGCGAGGACCGACGCCGTGCCGGCGGTGATGGCCGCGTGGACGAAACCGGTGTCGGCGGCGCCCAGCACGACCGTGCCGAACGCGCTGAAGTCCAGCTTCGCCAACGCTTCCACGGACACCTGTTCGTCGTTGAACTGGAGCCACGACAGCTCGGGGTTCATCCGGTCGTGCATGCCGTGGGCGTGCACGCGGAGGCGTTGGCAGCGGCGTTCGTCCAGAGTCCGTTGCAGCTCTTCGGCTTTCCCGACGATCGCGGTCTGGTCGCCGCGTTGCGTCCGGGAGCGGCGGTGCAACGGGCGCAGCGCGGAGAGGTTCGGCAGGCACGACAACGCGAGGACGCGGCCGAGGTGCGTCCCGGCGACCGGCAGGCCCGTCAGCGGGACGTCCGCGAGCAGGCCGTCCGTCGTCACGACGACCCTGGTCGCGTTGGGCGGCAGGGCTTCGACGACCTCGCCCAGCCCGATCTGGCGGCTGAGCTCCCGCAGCAACGCGCTGAGGATCGCCGGGTCGTAGCGGGGTTTCCAGGCCTTGATGCGGCGGATCGTGTCGGTGAGGTCGCCGATGTGGACGTCCTGGGTGAGGTGCGTGATCCGGCGGCCCCTGACGAGCACGTGGTGGAGCTGGTCCGGGGTCGCGTGCATCATCCACACGACCTGGTCCTTCGGCAGCCGCGCGGTGGCGCGCGCGAGCCAGCGCCGCGCGGCCTTGAGGTCGGCGAACCCCGGCAGGTCGCGGTGGTCGAACAACGCCGCGCCGCGCGCCGCCTCGACGGCGACCACCAGGCCGGGCAACGCTTTCGGGCCCTCGCGGTGGACCCGGCGGGCGGCCGCGCGCACCCGGCCGTCGCGCACGTCCGGGGCCGTGCGCAGCATCCTGAGCTTGACGCTCGCGCTGTCGCGGTGGTCGGCGACGCTCTCCTCGACCCGGTGCGACTCGGCCCAGTGCCGGGTCGCCAGTGCCTCGTGGCCCGCGTCGGCGAAGGTGTCGCCGAGCTTGCGCAGGGCGAGCGCGGTGAGCTCGGCGTGACCCGACCTGCTGGCGACCTCGAAGTGCTTCGCGGCCTGTTCGAGCTCTCCCCGCGCGTAGGCGAGCTCGGCGGCGGTGAGGTGCCACAGCGGGGAGTTCCCCTCGCCCAGCATGCCCTCCGCCTTCAGGAGTTCGTCGTCGGCGATCAGGCGGCGCACGTGCGTGAGCCGGCGTTCCGGGCGCAACGTCTGGGTGGCGTCGGGCAGCTTTTCGAGCACTTCCGGGCCCGCCGCCGCGACGAGCAGCGGGAAGAGCCGGCGGGCCGCGCCCGCCTGCCGGGTCAGCACGAGCAGCACGGTCAGCTCGAAGAGGACGGCGAACCTCAGCGCGGGTTCGATCTGGTAGCTGGTGGCGCACCTCGTCATCAACGCCAGCGCCTCGTCGTAGCGGACCTCCCGGCGCAGCGCGGTGGCCCGTTGCAGGAACTCGGCGGGACTGGTCGGCGGGGTCGTGGTGATCTTCGCGACGCGGGTGCCCCTGCGGACGTCGAGCAGGACCCGGTCCCGGCCGAGGTGCTCGAGGTGCTCCGGTCGTCCGGCGCGGCGGAAGTGGCGTTCGGCGGCGTCGAGCTCGCTCTCCGCGGTGGGGTAGTCGTAGCGGTCGGCGGCGGCGAGCGCGGCGACGCGGGCGAGCCGCGCCTGCTCCAGTTCGGTGAGCTTGAGCTTGCGGAGCTCGCGGACGTCCTGCTCGGCGGCGGTGTGATCCGTTGCGGCACTGCGGATCTGGGTGCGCAGGATGCGCAGGGTGGTGTCCTTGGTGCGGCTCAGGTACTCGTCGCAGCGTTGCGCGGCCTTGGTCACCGCGCCGAGGTTCAGCAGGGTGGCGCAGTGGTCGTGGGCGACGAGCGGGCTGATCGTCGCGGCCCGGCGGTAGGCGAGGTCGACGCCGAGCACGTTGCCGCGCAGTGCCGCGGACCGGGCGGCCTTGACCGCGTCCGCGAGCGGGGTGCCGGGTTCGAAGTGCATTCAGGCCCCGCAGCCCCTGGCGTCCACTGTGGGCGCATTACCGGGTCCTATTTCGCCCATGTCTCCGTCCGATCGGGAGGACCGGCGGGTGGACTCGGCCGCGGCCGCGACAGCCGCGGTGAGACGCGTTCGTTGGCGCATGCACGATCCTCCGTGCGTCGCAGATTAACGATCCAGACGGCCCACAGATCGTTTGTCCACTTTCTGTCAACGAACTGCCCAAACGATCTTGTCGGTGCTCCTCGGCACACTGGATCCACCACCGATCCGAGGAGACCGCGATGTGCTGGGACTGCGACCACCCCGCCGACCGCATGGAAGAACACCTGGCCACCCTGCGCCGCTGCATCGACGCGCGAGGGTGGGCCGTGCAGGCGATGGATCGGGACAGAGCCCATCCGCCGTGGGCCTACACGGTCGGCCTGAGCCCGCACGGCCTGCCGGAGCTCGTCGTGACGGGCCTGCCCGTGCTGGAGGCGGGGCGCCTGCTCGACTCGGCGGCGGACCACGTCGTGCGCACCTGCCTGCCGTCGCCGGGGGATCGCTTCACCGTGGGCGACCGACTGCTGGAGGTCGTGCGCGTCGCACGGCCGTGGGCGCATCTGCTGGTGTCCGCGCGGTTGTACGGCGAGGGCATCTCGGCGTTGCAGCTCGCGCACGCCGACGCGGCGGGGCGCTGGCCGTGGGATCGCTCGTACTCCGGGGTGCGGGGAGGGCAGCCGGTGCTGGGGATCAGGGCATCACCTGACTGAGCGGGTGATCCGTTCGCCCAGCCTCCGGAGGTGCTCGACCAGTTCGGCGGGTCCGTGCACCTCGAAGTCGCAGCCCAGCAGGGTCAGCCGGAACGCGAGGTAGTCGATCGTGTCCTCGACGCTGTGCCAGGTGCACGAGTCGTCGCCGGCCGGGGTGATGTCGCCCGCGAAGTCCGCCAGCCGTGCCCGCGCGAGGTCCGCGGGCAGCCGCAGGGTCGCGTGTGCCCGGTAGGTGGGCGCTGAGTCGTACATCTTGCGCGTCACGAACTCCGTCGCGTCCCCGCCGGGCGGCAGGCGAGGGGAGAACCGCGCCCCGGTGGCGACCGCCTCGGACACGCGGTCCAGCCGGAAGATCCGCCAGTCGTCCCGTTCCACGTCGAAGGCGAGGAGGTACCAGCGCCGGCCGAGCGCTACCAACTGAACAGGCTCCACGTGCCGCTTGGAGACCGCGCTCTCATTGGTGACGTACGTGAACCGCACCCGCTCGCGCGCGGTGGTGGCGCCGGCGATCACGGTGAGCTGGCCGGGATCGACCAGCGTGGCGAACGACGCCTCCGCCGCCGACGTGGCGGTCGTCAGCGCCGAGACCCGCCGGCCGAGCCGCGGCGGCAACACCTGCTGCAACTTCGCCAACGCCCGCACCGAGGCCTCGGCGATGCCGGCCACGGGCTGCCGCGCGGCCGTCCGCAACCCGACGGCGATGGCCACGGCCTCCTCGTCGTCGAGCAACAGCGGCGGCATCGCGGCCCCGGCCACGAGCCGGTACCCGCCGAGCACGCCCAAGCTCGCCTCGACGGGATACCCGAGGTCGCGCAACCGTTCGACGTCCCGCCGCACGGTCCTGCCGGTGACCCCGAGCCGCTCGGCGAGTTCACTGCCGGGCCACTCCCGAGGCGTCTGCAACAGGGACAGCAGCCGCAACAACCGAGCCGCATCACTCATGGTCGCCAGCCTAAGCGCGAACTAGGACCGAAATGGTCCTATCTGCGCCATACGGTCGTCCCCAACGAACGCAAAGGGGAAGATCGCATGAACGTCGTGCCCGACGGCTACCACACCGTGACGCCGTGGCTGATCAGCCGAGGCCGCACCGCGGACCTGATCGACTTCATCGTCGAGGTCTTCGACGCCACCGACCTCGGCCGCGTCGGCGAGGCCCCGAACATCGGCCACGCCGAGGTCCGCATCGGCGACTCGGTCGTGATGCTCTTCGACAAGCCGGACTGGACCCCCACCCCGGGCTTCCTGCGCCTCTACGTCGCCGACGACGCCGAGGTCCTGAGCCGAGCGGTGCGGTTGGGCGCCGAGGTAGTCACCGAGCCGACGGAACTGTTCTGGGGCGACAGGGTCAGCCGCTTCGCCGACCCGTTCGGCAACCTGTGGTGGGTGCACCAGCGAGTCGTGCAGCCCACGGAGGAGGAGATGACCGCGCGCATGACGGACCCGGCGTTCGTCGAGGCGATGAACTACGTGCAGAGCGCGGTCTTCACCCCGCAGGCGTGACGCACCGGGCAGGTGCGGCAGTGCGCCCCGCAGAGGTGACTCGGTGGGCAGGTGTCGCGGTGCCGGCTGGGTTCGGTCGGCGGATGTGACCCAACGGTGCGTGCTGCGGTGCTGGCTGAGTTCACCCCGCGGACGTGCGGCACCCTGCGGGCGTGGCGGAGCGGGCAGGTGCCGGCCGAGGTCAGCCGGCGGACGTGACCCAGTCGCTGGTGTCGCGGTGCCGGCCGAGCCCCACGGCGTCGAACTCGTCGTGGTGCTCGCCCCGCACGGCACCGAGCCGCCGGAGGGCGAGCGAGATCGGGGAGACGTCGGGCGGCGGGTCGTCGTGCCCGAGCACCAGCGGCCCGAGCACGAGGCTGCCCTGGTCCCAGACCTCGGCCCGCTGCGTGCCCACGCCGCCGAAGTACTCCGCGTCCACGAGAGCGACCGGCCCGTGCGAGGACCACTCCGCGAGCCGCGCTTCCCCCGGACCGTCGGGCAGCGGCAGCAGTTCCAGGCCCTGTGCGAGTGGCACCGCGCGGGCGCCGAGCATCCCGGCCGGGGCGATGGCCGCCTGCAGGTCGTACATCAGCCGGTCACCCGCTCGCGCTCGTCCGACGTCAGCGTCGGCTCCGGCGAGGCCGACCGAGGCCCGCGCAGCGTCGCCCACAACACCTTGGGGCTCAACAGGTTCGCCATCGGCGCCGACAACGTGAACGCGTCCAGGAACGCCCGCGTCACCGCCGCCTCCGTGGTGGCGGTGCGCACCAGCCGGTCCACGTACCGCTGCAACACCCGCCCGGCGAACGGCAGCGGCTTCCCGACGGCCCCCGGATACAGGATGTCCTGGTTGGTGGCCATGGCCCAGGCCCCGTCGACGACCTTGCCGATCCCGCGCTGGATCTGGTGCGCCGACTGCCCGGCGGCCAGCCCGGCGTCCAGCACCTCGGCGCTCTGCGCCGCGATCGACATCCCGTGCCCGTAGACGGGGTTGTAGGTGGCCACCGAGTCGCCCAGCGCCAGCAGCCCGGCGGGCCAGGACTTCAAGCGCTCGAAGAACATCCGCCGATTCGACGTGCTGTGCGACCCGTACACCGGAGACAACGGCTCGGCGTCCGCGATCAGATCGCCGACCACCGGGTTCCGCACCGACCGGGCGAAGGAGACGAACTCCGACTCCGAGGTCGTGGGCTCGCCGCCGCGAGTTCCGGACAGCGTGACCAGCCAGCGCCCGTCCTCGATCGGCAGCAACGTCGCGGTGCACCCGGGATGCGGATCGCGCGGGTTCGCCTGGACGTTGACGATCGGGAACCCGGACGAGGCGGTCGGCGGCGCCCGGAAGATCCGCGTGGCGTAGGCCAGGCCGGAGTCGACGCTCTCGGAGTGCACCTCGGGCAGCCCGAGCGCGACCAGCCAGGCGGGCAACCGCGAGCCGCGACCGCAGGCGTCCAGCACCAGGTCGGCGTCGAGCGAGGTCTCCCCACCGGAGATCCGGTCCGAGACCACCACCCCGGTCACACCGGAGGCAGACCCCAGCAGCGACACCGGTTCCGTGCCGGTCAGCACCGAGATCCGGTCGTCCCGCAACGCCTGGGACCGCACCACCCAGTCGAGCAGTCCACGGCTGCACGACACGATGAACTGCATCTCGGGGAACCGCGGCACCCATCCCTGCGCGCTCAGCGACACCAGGTCGTTGGGCACCCCGATCCGATGCGCGCCCGCAGCGAACAACGCGTCCAGCGTGCCGGGCAGCAACGACTCGATCGCCCGCGCGCCACCGGACATCAGCAGGTGCGCGTGCCGTGCCTGCGGAACACCGGACCGCGACGCAGGCCCGTCCGGCAGCTTGTCCCGTTCCACCACGGTGACCTCGTCGAAGTGCTTGACGAGGACGGACGCCGCGAGCATGCCGGAGAGTCCGCCGCCGAGGACCACGGCGTGTGTCGGTGCCATCTAATCCATTCCCCCTGCTGCTCGCACCCGTGCCGCATCGGCGACGGCGGCGACGACGATCGGCGAGTGCTGGTACGCCCGCGAGATCCGCACCCACCGGTCGTGCTCGGTGGCGAGGTCGGTGCCGTCGACGATCTCCGAGGCGGGACGGCGTTTCGCGGGCTTCGAACGGCCGGAGGAGCCCGCGGCGCGCAGTTGGGCGGCCTCCACGACGGCGGCCACCTCGTCCTTCGCCAGCGAGGCCTCACGGGCCAGTGAACCCGCCGCCTCGCCGACGCTCAGGTCGAAGTACGGCGTCAGCGCCCAGCGCCAGTCGTTCAGCTCGATGATCTGCCGTCGCACGCGGTGGTGCGGGTTGAGGAACTTGCCCGGCGCCACCAGCACGATGCCGGGGTTCACGTGCACCAGCGCGCGGTGCAACGGCCGCAGCGCGAAGTACGTGCGCCAGCGCCGCAGCCACAACGACGGCGACGGGCGGCGCGGGCCGAAGACCGGCAGCGCCATCGCGATCACCAGCGGGATCATCGACAGCGACGCCATCAACGGCGCGGTGGTGCTCAGCACGTCGAAGCTGCGCTCGCCGGCCCAGTCCATCAGCAGCACGAACAGCTTGATGACCGCGAACGCCATCGGGAACAACGCCGCCGCGCAGTACCAGCGCAGCCCGAGCCGCAGCCACGGCCGCGCGGAGATCGCCGGGTCCCGCGAGCCCTGCCAGCAGTGGTACGCCTGCCCGCCGCAGCCGACCATCGTCGCCACGAGGTAGATGAACAGGAACACCGCGATCGTCGGCTGCGTCGCGTAGAAGGTGTCGAAGTCGACCTGGCGTTCCTCGTCGACCTCGGACTTGAAGAACAGCACGATCATCGCCGCGACGATCGTGGCGTAGCTGACGACGATCAGCCGCACCCGTTGCCACGCCTGGGCCGCCGGGTACCGCCAGTACAGCACCAGCGCGAACGCCGCCCCCGCGAAGCACACGACGAGGCTGTAGACGAGCAGCGCGGCGAAGTTCGGCACGCCGGAGGCCCAGTTGATCCAGGTGATGTTGGCGGGCGCCGCGAAGAGCACGGCGAACGCCGAGAAGAACACGGTCGAGATCAGCGCGACGACCCTGGGACTGCCCCAGCTCGACCGCAGTGCGCGGATCTTGTACGCGAGGAGGAGCAGGCCGACGAAGCCGCACGAGAGGTAGATCAGGTTAAAGATCGCCACGACGCACCCAGCGGGATCTTCCCTCGAGCGACTCGGCCACCCGCCGCACGTGCGCGGGCTCCTCGGTGGCGGCCGTGTCGGCCCACACCCGGTGTTCGGTCAGCCTTTCCAGCAGGTGGTCGGCGAGGTTCTCGGCCTCGCGCTCCTCGTCCTCGGTCAGCGTCGTCCGGCCGGCGATGATCTTCGCCATCCGCGGCAGGAGGCTCGGGGCGAGCCGGCGCATGCCCTCGTCCCGGGTGAGCGCGACGGGCTGGTGCTTCAGCAGCACGTGCGCGAACTCGTGCAGCAGCACGTGCAGGCGGTGGTACCACGACGGTGAGTCGGCGCAGATGACGAGATAGGTGCCGTTCTCCAGCAACGCGGTCGCGCCGCTCAGGCAGACCGCGTTCGTGATGGTGGCGAAGCGGACGTCGACGCGGCGCCCCAGTCGTTCGCTCATCAGCTCGCAGACGCGGCGGCTCGCCTCCTGGTGCGTGGCGTCGGGCGGCAGGTCGAGGTCGCGGGCGACCTCGTCGACCAGCTTGCGCAGCTTCCTGCGGTTCACCCGTCGCCTCCTCTCGATGTCGTCTGCAGCGTTCCAGGCCGAGATCTTCACGCCGTCGTCTTCATCAATTGTGGTCCGCGGGCGTACGGCGGCTGTTCAGTGGGAACGACCAGCCCTCGCCGCCCTCCAGCGCCTGCCGGAATCCTTCTACCGCAGCGGCCCTGGCCTGTGGGGAGAGATCGCCCGTGCGTTCGGCCAGACGGGTGACGAACTCGACGACACCGAGTTCGCGCAGGGCCAGGAAGTCCGTCAGCTCCGAATCCACCTTCGCCGCGAGGTCGTCGTCGAAGAAGTATCCGGGGTCGGCGCCGAAGTGATCCGCGAGCCCCAGA
This sequence comes from Lentzea sp. NPDC058450, assembly GCF_042721395.1. Lineage (NCBI taxonomy): Bacteria > Bacillati > Actinomycetota > Actinomycetes > Pseudonocardiales > Pseudonocardiaceae > Lentzea > Lentzea sp. NPDC058450. The sequence goes on along the minus strand of NZ_JBHXLO010000012.1, from coordinate 82,724 downwards.
ATGTGCTTCAGTCGCGGATTGTCGCTTGTATTGCTCAACAATTCACGGATGTAGCTCGCCGAGATGCTGCCGAACTGACCGGACGAGCTGATCGCGGCGGCGACCTCTTCCGGCGACCACGGGCCGCGGTCCGGCGGGTGCACGGCTTCGAAGAGCGTGCTCAACGCCGTTGCGCGCCAACAGGGTCTTTCGTCCGGGTGCAGCTCGCGGCGCCCACCCAGGAACGCGGCGGGGTGCACGCCGAGCGCGCCGGCGAGGTCGACGATCGCCTGGCAGGTGGGGTTGTCCTTCACGCCGAGCCGCAGCTGCGAGATGTAGCCGTGCCCGATGTCCCCACCCCGTGACTTGACCGCGGCGGCAAGCGCTACGTTGGTGACCTTGCCTCGGCCATCGGGCGGGTTGGTGCACAGCTCGTTGAGGACCTCGGCGAACGGCCTCACGCCACACCTCCGCTGGAGCGACTCAGGGCCCGGTGATCGTTCCACTGCTGTGGAACCAAGAGATCATATGACATCACAGGGGTTGAATCCACCTGTCCGTAGTCCTATGATCACACTCCGCCGCTTGCACTGATGTGTCGCGTTTGATCCGAACGACGTCACCTCAGTTGAAAGGGGCAGATCGGGCCGGTCGGAGCTGAAGTCTGGGGGGACTCGTGGCGACTGTGCGGATGGGGCTGCCGGCGGACCGCGGTTCTCTGCGCCTGCACGACGAAAGCGCTCCCTCGCGATGTGGTTCGTGCGCGCAACCCGTTGGGGCGTGGGCGACTGACCGCCTGACGGGCCTGCTCGGCCGGTGGGGCTGGGACGACCAGGCGCCGGGGACGTACCGCCGCGCGCAACGCCGGTGGGAACAGGTCGCGTTGCTCATGGTCGACCTGGACCGCTTCAAGAAGATCAACGACGAATACGGCCACCCCGCAGGGGACATCGTCCTCAGCGACGTGGCCGCGGTGCTCAACGCCCACACGCGACCGACGGACCTCGTGTGCCGCTACGGGGGCGACGAGTTCCTCGTGCTGCTGCCGCGCACCACGGGCGGAGAAGCGGCCTTGGTCGCCGAACGGATCCTGCGCGGCATCCGCGCGTTGCAGTCCGAGGTCACCACCAACGACGGCCACCACCTGACGCTGCACGGCCAGACGGCGTCCATCGGCGTCGCGGCACACGTGCCGACGGCGGAGGACTCGTTGCTGGACCTGGTCCGCGACACCGACGCGGCCCTGCAACGCGCCAAGCGGGCAGGCCGCGCCCGCGTCCAGGTGCACGACCCGAGCACGCACCCGGCCGAGCGCACCGACTCCGCGGCCCTGCACCACCTGCTGGCGTTGCAGGACCTGATGAGCAGCGACCAGCTCCCGCAGGTCCTCGTCGGTCTCTCCGACGGCGCCAAGTCGGCGGAGGACCTGATCGCGGTGCTCGGCCCACGCGTGATCATGACCCTGGAACGCCTGCAGGACAACGGCTTCGTGCTCCGCCGCGCGTCCCGCTACGAGCTGACGGCCGCCGCCCGCGAGTGGATCACCGACGTGCTGCCCGCCGTCGCCGCCTGGACGAACCGGCACCACGGCCGGGTCAACTAGAACCGCTGTTCCCAGCCCTCTGCCACAGGTACCTTCTCGGTCCGTGCGGACAGATCTGCGGGCCCTGCTGCGGTCGGCTCACCACGGCGACGTGCTGGAACTGCCGCCCGGCCACTACGAGGGCGAGTTCGTCGTGGACGCCCGGATCGAGCTCCGGCCGCAGCACGGCCCCGGCACCGTCACCCTCTCCTGCGGCACCGGCAACACCCTGATGCTGCTGGCCGACGCGAGGATCGTCGACCTGACGATCATCGGCAACGCCTGGGGTGCCGCCGCCGTCGAAGTGTCCGGCCCGATCCGCCCGATCATCGAGAACTGCACGCTGAGCGCACCGAACCACACCGCCCTGAGGGTGCGCGGCAACGCCCGCCCGGAGGTGCTCGAGTGCCGGATCGGCCCGGCGGCACACGGCCTGCGCGTCGAAGCGGCGGGCGGCGACTACTGGCGTTGCGAGTTCACCGACACCGATCTCACCGCGGTGACCGCCGCGTTCGGCGCCGACTTCGAGATCGCCGACTCCCGGTTCGTCCGTCAGCGCGGGCACGCGGTGGTCCTGGACAAGGGGGCCGCCCTCTCGTTGCGGGACAACGACATCGAGTGCGGGACGGTCACCGCGATCAGGTCGTCCGGGCGGCTCGACCTCGCCGACTGCGCGGTGCACGGCGGTGGGGGAACCGCCCTGGAGGTCGAGGACGGCGTGCTGCGCGCCGACCGGTTCCGCATCGACGGCGTGGGCGGCGACGGCGTGCTCTTCCACGGCGGCGAAGGTCTGCTCCGCGGCTGCCGTGTCACCGGCACGCACGGCCCGGCGGTCTGGATGATGGGCGGCAGGGCGAGGTTCGAACGCTGCGAGGCCATCGACTCCGACCGCGACGGATTCCTCGTGGTGGCCGGGAAAGCGGAGTTCGCCCGGTGCGTGGCGCACAACAACGCCGGCAAGGGTTTCTCGCTGCTGCAGAAGGTTTCGCTCGATGCCTGCGAGTCGTACGGCAACGGCATCCGGGACGACCTGAGCCGCCCGGAGGCTGTTTCCCTTTCCCCTGAAGGAGAAGTGCTCCGCCTGGTGGGCCCGGACGGCTACCGGGGCGTGCAGGAGGCCGTGACCGCCGCGGCCCCCGGCGAGGTCGTGGAGATCGAGCCGGGCGCGTACGCGGAACACGTCCGCGTCGACCACGCGATCGAACTGCGCGCGATGGGCCGGTCGAGCAGCGCCGGGCTCTCCGCGCCGGACGACTACGTGCTCAGTCTCAGCGGCGACGTCACCGTGCGCGGCCTCGCCCTGTCCGGCGACATCTGGGTCTCCTCCGGCACGTCGGCGACGTTCGAGAACTGCGAGCTCACCACCGGCACCGTCCACACCGGACCGGGCAGCTCGCTCCTCCTCCGGAATTGCCGACTGGGCGCCGAGGTGACAGCCGGCGGCGCATTGACGATGATCGGCTGCACCTGCTCGCAAAGCGTGCGCGTGGCACACGAGGACAGCGTCGCCGAGATCCGCGACTGCCACTTCGAGGACTGCCCCGACCCGGCGCTCGCCCTGGCCCGCGGTCGTTCGGTGGTCGCGAACGTGTCCGTGACCGGCGGCCGCGGCGGCCTCGAACTGCACCAGGGCGTGCACGAGATCTCGGCCCTCACCGTGTCGGGCGTGACCGGCAAGGGCATCGAGGTCTTCGGCGGCACGGCGACCTTCACCGACTGCCTGGTCACCGGCGCCGGCGACCCCGGCGTGATGGTCATGGGCGGCACGATGACGTTCGACCGCTGCCGGACCGTCGGCGGCACCCTGGCGGGCTTCGAGCTCGCGGGCGGCACGTCGACGCTGACCGGCTGCACGGCCGAGGACAACGGCCGTGAGGGCTTCGTCCGGTACGGCGACACCCTCGCGACCCTCACGGGCTGCACGTCCACGAACAACGGCCGCGCGGACGTCCCGCCGCTCAGTGCGTGAACGTCGTGATGGCCTGCTGGGCCAGCCACTTCTCGGCGTCGTCCCAGGACCAGCCGCACTCCTTGACCAGCGTCCGCCAGGCCCCGAACCCGAAGCAGAACCACAGCACATCCGTGGCCCGTTCGACGTCGACTTTGAGCAGTTCCTTGCTCTCCAGGTGTTCCGCGGCCTCGCGCAACGCCAACCGGTAGCTCCGCGTGCTGTGCTCCCACAGCGCGGCCCCGTCCTCGTGCACCGGGAACGCGGCGAACAGCACGTCGATGACCTGCTGCTCGTTCTCGTTGCCCAGCCGCGTGCCCTTGGCCAGCACCGTGAGCGCCGCCGAGATCCCCTCGGTCTGCCGGATCGCCTCCGTCACCGCGGCCGCGTCGGTGCGCGCGATCGACTCGTTCACGACCTCGAGCAGGATCTCCGACTTGCTCCCCGCGCTGGAGTACACCGTCTGCGGCGCCACCCCTGCCCGCTTCGCGATCTCGGCGACCGTGACCCGCGCGTACCCGTCGGCGGAGAACAACTCCGCGGCCGAACGCAGGATGTCCCGCCGGGTGTCGGCGGCATCCCGCGCGCGGCGCGGAGAGTGGTAGGACCTCGTCATAGACCGGCTTCCAGCTGGGCGGCCACCTCGTGCGCGTCGGGCATGCCGGCGATCTCCTTGGCCACGGTGACAACGTTCTCCCGGATGCTCGCATCCTCCAGCACGCGCCGCACGGCCTCCACCACCTTCTCGGCCGTCTGCGCCGCCGGCTCCAGCGCCACCCCGACCGCGGCCGCCGCCACCCGCTCGGCCTGGAAGAACTGGTCGGCCCCCTGTGGCAGCACCACGAGCGGCACCCCCTTCAGCAACGCGGCCGCCGTAGTCCCCGCGCCTCCGTGGGTGACGACGACGTCCACCCCGTCGAGCAGCTCGTCCATGGGCGTGAACCCGACGAACCGAACCCGCTCGTGATCGACGCCGAACTCCTCGGCCTGCGCGGCGAGCCCCAGCGTCACCACCACGTCGACGTCCAGCGCGGCCAGTGCCCGCAGCAGCGGGCCGAGCTTCGCGGGGTCGCCGAACCAGGTCCCGAACGTCACCAGCACCCGAGGCCGCCCGCTGACCGCCAGACCGTCGCCCTTGACCGCCCCGGGCACGCGGAACGCCTCGGGCCGCAACGGCAGCCACCCCTCAGGCCGCTGCCACCCGTCCGCACGCATGGACGACGGCCACGTGTCGAGCAACCAGGTCCGCTCCCGCCAAGTCACCCCGCGCGCCTCGTACCGCGTGCGCGCCAAAGCCTCCATGGCCTCGGTGAACATGTCCGGCAACGGCGGCCCGAACGCCAGCGTCGCCACCGGCACCCCGGCCGCGGCCGCCACCAGCGGTCCCACGTAGTCGCACAACTCGGCCACCACCAGATCCGGCCCGAACCCGGCAGCCGCGGTCAACGCCTCGTCCGCCGTCAGATCGACCCGCGTACCGGCGAAGAACTCGGCCACCGACTCCGGCGTGGGCGCACTGGCGGGATCGGCCCCGGTCCGCCGCGCGACCTCGGCGAACAACACGTCCGGCAGCGGCCCGGCAGCCAGATGTCCCAGCCCTTGCTCGGCGACCACCGGCGCCATCCCCGCCGCCGTCAGCACGGCGACGTCGTGCCCGCGCTCCTGGAAGGCGCGGGCGAGGGGGAAGAGGGGCAGGAGGTGGCCGTGCTGAGGAACGCTGGAGAAGAGGATGCGCATATTCACTAGACTAGTCATCTAACGAATATGTGTGTTGTCGCCTGGATCACCCGGCGAGGAAGCGCACCACCTCGGCGCTACGCCGTGGCGCCGACCCCCTTGATCCGGCCGTCCCGGAACGCGTCCACGAACAGCCGGTGGTCCTCGCGGGTCTGCCGGGCGTAGTCCAGCGCGAACTCCACGATCGACGCCACGAAGTCGGACTCGCGGTCGCCGATGGCGGCGGCGATCGCCTCCTCGCACTGGAAGTCGACGAGGGTCTGGGCCGAGTCCGAGTCGGAGACGCAGTGCATCTTGGCGGTGGCGCGGCCCAGGTAGTCGAGGACGGGCAGCATGTCGGCGGGCTCGGTGAGGTCCGACCAGTCCAGGTCCGCCTCGTACGGGGAGAGTTCGGCCACGACGTAGCCGACGCCGCCGATCTGGGTGTGGCCGAGCCACGGGTCGGCGTGGGCCTGGAGGGCTCGCTGGGAGACGGCGGTGCGGTGGCCGTGGTCGGTGAAGTACTCGCGGATGCGGGCGTCGGGGACGATTCGGCTGGGGGCCGCGATGTTGGCCTGCTTCATCGACAGGACGACGTCGTTCTCCAACGCCTGGGAGCGGCCCTCGACCAGGATGTTGTAGGCGTGCAGGCCGGCCGAGCCGATGCCGAAGCCGCTGCGGCCGACGATGTCCTTCACGGCGTAGGTGCGCGACGACGCCCGCTTGCCGGTGGGGATGGTGTCCAGGTAGGACTCGAACGCGCTGGTGACGGCTTCGAGGACGTCGGACGGGAGTTCGTGGGTGCCTTCGTTGTCGCGGCGGAAGCGGCGTTCGTAGTCGACGATCGTGGTCTTCTCGTTCAGCAGACCGATGCGGGTGGCGAGGCGGGCCCGTTGCAGGACGCGGTGCAGAGCGCCCTCGGTGCTGTCGAGGCCCAGGCGGAAGAGTTCGTCGCCGGGGTGGTCGGCGAAGGTGCGGACCTGGGAGACGTAGGACAGCAGGTAGGTGGTCACCAGGTCGGTGATCACGCTGTCGGGCAGGGCCTTGCGCCAGCCGAGGAGGGCCATGGAGGCGGCGAAGCGGCGGAGGTCCCAGGTGAACGCGCCGAGGTAGGCCTCGTCGAAGTCGTTGACGTCGAAGACGAGGGTGCCTTCGGAGTCCATGTAGGTGCCGAAGTTCTGGGCGTGCAGGTCGCCCTGGATCCACACGCGGCTGGTGCGGTCGTCGGCCCACTCGTCGGACAGGTCGGCCATGTCGGCGTAGAACAGGCAGGCGCTGCCGCGGTAGAAGGCGAACGGTTCGGCCGCCATCTTGCGGAACTTGTGCCGGAACGCGGCCGGGTCGGCGGACATGAGGCCGGAGAAGGCCTCCTCGAGAACGCTCACGATGCGGTCGCCGCGATCGGTCATGGTCACCCCTTGTCTCAGGGTGGGAATCCCAGCACGCCGGAGGGCCGCGCGCGGCGTGCGCGTGCAAATTTCGTCTCCGATTCGGCTCGCGTTGGGGTGCGAGGCCTCGCAAAACGGAAGAGCGAGCAGGAATCGAGAAGCTCGGCGCACCGGGCGCGCCTAACGTCGCAGGCGTGTGCTTCATGTTCGGTGCGAGCGAGGAGCAGGTGCGCCGCGTGCTCGAGGAGGCGCGGCAGCAGGCCGGTGAGGACGAGCCGGTCGGCGCGACCGAAGACTGGTCGCAGGACTAGGGATCGCGTTCGTGCCCGGAGGAAGAGTGCCGGGCATGGACGGATCCTTGTCGCGCCGGAGCATTCTCGCCGCGGGAGTGGCGGGCTCGGCGGCGGTACTGCTCGGCACCACGAACGCCTCCGCGGCGACCCTCGTCACCCAGAGCGAGATCAACTCGCAGCCGACCTTCTACGAGGTGAACGGCGCCGCCACGTCGTTCCGCTACGAGCCCGCGTTCTACGCGCGGCTGGAGACGTGGCACGTGCACTGGCGCAACTGGACGCCCTACCACTGGACCGCACCGCACAAGATCTACTCGTACGGCGCATACGTGAACAAGTCCGGCATGCACGGCGAGGGCAGGGCGTTCGACCTCGCGCGCATGCTCATCACCAACCGCGACACCGGGGCGACGTTCACCGCCTTCAACGCCCGCTACGACCAGTGGCGCAACTCCACCGGCGACGCCCTGCGCACCGCCCGCATCCGCTACTGGGGCACCATGGCGTCCCTGCACTACCACTTCCGGCACGTCATCTCGTACCTCGACAACGCCGAGCACCACAACCACGCCCACATCGACAACGCGATCTCGGGCGGCGGCGACTCCAGCTTCGCCACCAGCTCGGCGACCCAGACGTACTTCGTCCAGGCCGCCTGCCAGTACATCTGGGGCTACTCGACGGGCATCGACGGAGACTGGGGCCCGCAGACCCAGCGGGACTCCTCCGCCGCCCTCGTCCGGGCCGGCTCCGACGGCGTGATCACCACCCAGAGCCGCTGGCTCGCCTTCTGCAAGGCCAGCGCGCAGCAGGCCTGGGCGCTGGTGCCCTGACCGTCACGCCCGGCACTCCAGCAGCTGAGAACCGGACGAACCTCCGTAGGCGCTCGGATCCACCGCGGTGCAGTGCGTGTTGATCCACTCCTGACGGCCGTTGTCGCCGCGGCCGTCAGGACCACGCGCCCCCATCCGGTCGCCCATGCCGAGCACGTACTTCAGCTTGCCCTCGGCCACCCACGACTGGAGCTGGTCGACCGACGGCGCGTCGTCCGACCCGGAGAACCCGCCCATGCCGATCACGACCTCGTCGGTGTTCATGATGAACGGCGACGCCATCTGCGCGGACCCGGCGACCGCCAGCGTGATCTCCGCGCCACCGCCGTTCTCCTTGGCGTAGGCCAGGATCCGCCGTTGCTCGTCGGTGAGCTCGCGGCCACCCGGCGGCGACCCGATCTGCGGACGAGCGGGCCGGTTGCCGGTCCCGGACGGTGGCTGCCCGTAGAACTGGAAGCCGCCACCACCGCGTTCGGCAGGTCCGGCCGCCGGCATCACCCCGTTGGTGCTCGCCGTCGCAGCGGTCGCGGACGACCAGACGGCAGGCACCAGCAACACCGCGACGATCGCGGCCACCAACCCGGTGCGCCGCAACCCGGCCAGCAGCACCACGACGGCCACGAACGCCACCGCGAGGACGGCCCACCGCAGCCAGCCGTGCCACGACGTGTCGCGCGAGACCACGACAATCGCCCACCCGGCCGTCAGCGCCACCGACAACGGCAGCAGGAACCGCACGAAACTCCTGGCGCGCCAGAACATCATGATTCCGGCCGCGCTGATCGCCGCGATCGCCGGAGCCAGCATCGTCGTGTAGTAGGGGTGGAAGATGCCCTGGGCGAAGCTGAACACCGCCGCCGTGATCAGCAACCACCCACCCCACATGAACCAGCCCGCGCGTTCGGCCGGCACCCCTGGGACACCACGCCGCCATCGCAGGATGCCCGCGACCGCGACGACCACCAGCACGAGCAGGCTGAGCGGCAGCAGCCAGGAGATCTGGCCGCCGACCGACGCGTCGAACATCCGGGTGGCACCGGGCTGGCCGCCGAACATCCCGCCACCACCGGGACCCATGAACTCCATCGGGCCCTGACCGGTGGGCATCCGACCTGGAGGAAGCTGACCAGAGGGCATCTGGCCGCCGGAAGCCGGCCCTCCGCCCCGGTTCCCGCTGCCGCCGAACACCCGGCCCAGCCCGTTGTACCCGATGATCAGGTCCCAGGCCCCGCCGTCGGTGCTCCCGCCGATGTACGGCTTCGACCCCGGCCAGAACGCGTGCAGCACCACCCACCAGAACGACGACACCACCAACACGCCCGCCGCCGCCACCAGGTCGACGATCCGCCGTTTCCAAGCACCGGAAGTCCCCGCCAGGTAGGCCAAACCGAACGCCGGCACCACGATCCAGGCCTGCAACATCTTCGTCAGGAACCCGCACCCGATGAAGAAGGCACACCACAGCAACCACTTCGTGCGAGGACGAGCCTCCACCGACTGAACCGACCGCGTGAACGCGTAAGCCGCCGCGACGAGCAGCAGCACCAGCAGCGTGTCGGGGTTGTTGTCCCGGTTGATCGCCACGGTGATCGGCGTCAACGCGAAGATCAACGCGGCGAGCAGCGCCACCTTTTCGTCCGCCCACAGCCGCACGGTCCGGTGCAGCAGGAACACCGCGGCGACACCCTCGAACACCTGCGGCAGCAACACCGCCCACCCGGAGAACCCGAACAGCCACACCGAGATCGCCTGCGGCCACAACGCCATCGGCGGCTTGTCGACCGTCACCACCCCGTACGGGTCGAACGACCCGAACAGGAAGTTCGTGAACGACGTCGACATCGACTTGGCGGCGGCGGAGTAGTACGAGTTGCCGACCTGCCCACCCCAGATCGCCCACGCGTACAGCACGCCGGCGAGCACGCAAACGAAGACCAAAGCCCAAGCGGGCCAACGAGAACCCCTCTGCACGACCGGTTCCCCGGCCGGAACTGCCACCGAAGCAGTGGCGGTCATCCCTCATCCTCTCGGTCGGTCCTGCGGAACACCCAGCTCCGCAACAGGAAGAAGCGCCCCACCGTGCCCAGCGCCGAAGAACCGAGCAGCACCGCCAGTTCCAGCGTGCGCGACGGAGAGACGGAGACCGCGTGCAACACGAGCAACGCGGCCGAAGTGAACGCGTAGTAGAGCCCGAACACCACGAGCCCTTGCAGATGTGTTCTGCCGCGCGACGCCTTGCGCGCGGTGAACGTGAAGCGCCGGTTCGCCTCGGTGTTGAACAAAGTCGTGATCACCAGCGCGGCGAGGTTCGCCCCCAGCACCGGCCACCACGTCCGGAAGATGCCGTACAGAGCCAAGTTCGCCAACGTCGAGATGACCCCGATCACCGCGAACGACAGCATCTGCCAGGACAGCCCACCGGAGCTGCGGCTCAGCACGGCGTCCGGGTGGATCGCGCGGGGCAACGGCCGCTGCGGCAACCCGGTCACCAGCGCGGTGCCGTTCGCCTTGGCACGGGCGACCCGGATCAGCCCCTTGATGTCGTCCATCGCCGTCCGCACGACGTCGACCCGGCTGTCCACGTCCTCGACCCAGTCGACGGGCACCTCGTGCACCCGCAACCCGTTGTGCTCGGCCAACAACAGCAGTTCGGTGTCGAAAAACCAGGCTTCGTCGCGTGCCTGTCCCAGCAACGGCCGGACGACCTCGGTGCGCGCCGCCTTGAACCCGCACTGCGCGTCGCTGAACCGCGCCCCGTGCGTCAGCCTGATCAACGCGTTGTAGGCACGCGACACCAGCTCACGGCGAGGCCCGCGCACCGTCCGCGAACCGGGTGCGAGCCGCGACCCGATCGCGAGGTCCGAGTGCCCGTTGAGCAGTGGCGCGACCAGCGGCAGCAGCCCGTCCAGGCCGGTCGAGAGGTCGACGTCCATGTAGACGACGACCGCCGCCTCGCTGGCGCCCCACGACTCCCGCAGGGCCAGCCCGCGGCCCTTCTGGTCGAGGTGGTGCACCCGGACCCGCTCGTACTTGGAAGCGAGGTTCCAGGCGACCTCCAGCGTGCCGTCCGTGCTCGCGTTGTCGACGACGACGATCGACCAGTCGAAGGGGAACTGCTCGCTCAGGAACGCGTGCAGCACCTCGACGCAGCCGGGCAGGGCCCGTTCCTCGTTGTAGACGGGGATCATGATGTCGACAGTCCCCGTGGCCTGGGCGGTGCTCACCGTCATGCCATCTCCGTTCCACTGTGGACACAGCTGTGACCGTTGTGAGACCGAGCCTGCTGATCCTTCTGTGAGAACGTCCTTGGCTTCCGCTGAGAGATTCGTGAGAGCGCGGATGCACAGCTGGCTCACAGCGAGACGCCCTACCGTTCCGCCCATGAGACTGCTCGTGGTGGACGACGACCCCGATGTGCGGGACAGTCTGCGGCGCAGCCTCGAGTTCGAGGGCTACGAGGTCACGACCGCCGCGGACGGTGCCGAGGCGCTGCCCCTCGTCAGGCACGCTGACCTGGCCATACTCGACCTGATGATGCCGAACCTGGACGGCTCGGAGGCGTGCCGCCGGATCAGGGCGGCGGGCGTCCGGCTGCCCGTGCTGATGCTCACCGCCCGCGACGCGCTGGGCGACCGCGTGACCGGCCTGGACGCCGGCGCCGACGACTACCTGGTCAAGCCGTTCGCGCTGGAGGAACTGCTGGCCAGGGTCCGCGCGCTGCTCAAGCAGAACCGCCGCCGCGCCGCCCCGCAGCTGCTCAGGTTCGCCGACCTGAGCATGGACCCGCAGGCCCGCGAGGTCCTGCGCGGCACCGCCAGGCTCGACCTGACGCCGACCGAGTTCGACCTGCTCGCGGTGTTCCTGAACGACCCTGACCGGCTGCTCACCAAGAAGCACCTCAAGCACGCCGTGTGGGGCAAGGACCAGGGCACCAACCTGCTCGACGTCTACATCGGCTACCTGCGCCGCAAGACCGAGTCCGGCGGCCGCCCGCGCCTGCTGCACACCGTGCGGGGCATGGGTTTCATCCTGCGCGAGTCGCCGTGAGAAGCCCGGTCCTCCTGCGCGGCAAGCTCGCGTTGATCACCGCGTTCGTCGTGGCGGTCGCGATCGCGGGCATCAGCGTCGTCACCTGGATCGCCACCGAGCACAACCTCCGCTCGCAGCTCGACAAGTCGTTGCTCGCGAGCATGCCGCCGCCCCGCATCAAGATCCGCTGCGACGACCCCGGCCCGTCCCAGGGGCTCCAGCAGGTCCTGCAGGGCATCCAGACGCTGACCCTCGACGGCCAGACCTGCGCCCCGCCCGGCGTCGACCCCGTCGCCACCACCGGCGCCGACTTCATCACCACCCCGACGTTCCGCGACGGCGTCACGGCGTCCGGCGCGCCGGCACGCGTTCTCCTGCAACCGATCGGCACCGGCGACGTGCTGATCCTGAGCCGCAGCACGGCCGAGATCGACAGCACCCTGACCACGCTCGCCGGCGTGCTGATCGCGGTGTCGGTCCTGGGCGTCCTGCTCGCCGCCGGCGCCGGGCTCTGGCTGACCCGCCGCGCCCTCGCCCCGATGGAACGCCTGACCGCGGCCGCCGAGCACATCGCGCGCACCGAGGACCTCACGACACCGGTCGAGGTCGACGGCCGGGACGAGGTGGGCAGGCTCGGCCGTGCGTTCGCGTCGATGACCGCCGCCCTCGCCGAGTCCCGGCGCCGGCAGAAGGACCTGGTCAACGACGCCGCGCACGAGCTGCGCACCCCGCTGACCAGCCTGCGCACCAACATCGAACTGCTGGTCCGCAGCGAACGCACCGGGAGACCGCTCCCACAGCGCAGCGAGGTCCTCGACCGCCTGCAGGCGCAGAGCAAGGAGTTCGGCGACCTCGTCACCGAACTCGTCGTGCTCGCCAGGGACGACCGCGAGCTGGCGCAGGACGACGTCGAGGTCGCCGAGGTGATCGACAGGGCGGTGAGACGCGCCCGCAGCCGTTCCCGCGACCACCTCTTCGACGTCGACCACGAGCAGTGGTCCGTCGTCGGCGACGCCAACGCGCTCGAACGCAGCGTGCTGAACCTCCTGGACAACGCGGTGAAGTTCTCCCCGCCGAGCTCCACGATCACCGTCCGGTCGAAGCCCGGCTGGCTCACCGTCAGCGACGAGGGGCCGGGCGTGCCGTTCGAGCACCGCAACGCCGCGTTCGAACGGTTCTGGCGCGCCCCGGACGCCCGCCGCCTGCCCGGATCGGGGCTGGGCCTCGCGATCGTGGCGGACGTCGTGGCCGTCCACGGTGGCAGCGTCCGGTTCGAACCGAGACCGCGCGGTGCGTCCGTTCGCGTGGATCTGCCCGAGTTCCGTTAAGCGGCAGACGATCGACGGGTGTTTCGCACCACCCGCTCTGCACCACGGTGAGGGCATGAAGCGCAAACACCGGCGCCCTGCCCTGCTGATCACCGCGCTCCTCTCGATCGCGATGGTCAACGTCGGCCACTCCGCCGCCGCCCCTGCCGATCCCGGTCCCGCGAACCACTGGCAGTACGACCACTGGCCGCAGCAACAGCCGTGGCAGCAGACGAGAGACTCCGCGCGCGTCCTCGCGCAGGCGGGGTTCCCCGGTCCGATCGACCCGCAGAACTGGGTCAACCCGGACCACATGACCTGGGAACGCGACTACAAGAAGATCCCCGGCACCACCTGGGCCGACCCGTCGGTCAAGGGTTCGGTGCGCAACTTCAAGGGCGCGCTGGTGCTCCTGGACTACCCGAACCAGCCGTTCGTCGTCACGCAGGCCAAGAACTCCACGGTGTTCGGCAACCCGAGCGCCGAGGCGAGCAACGTGCCGCGCGCGCAGGTCGGGCAGTTCTACGAGGACTTCCTGAACAAGCCGAACGGGCTGAACCGCGGCCACACCGTGCACGAGTACTGGATGGAGACCTCCGGCGGGCGCTACGGCGTCGAGCTGAAGGCGTTCGGCCCGTACACGATGCCGGGCAAGGACCACGAGTACGCCATGGAGTTCCAGGGCGGCACCGGATGTCCGGCCGGGGACAACTGCACCCGGAACATCCGCACCGACGGCCGGGCCGCGTGGGTCGCGGACGCCGGCGCGGAGGTCCCGGCGGGCTACGACTTCATCTACTACCTGTCGGCGGGCCAGGACGAGTCCGGCACCTGGCAGGAGTTCGGGATGATGAAGTTCCGGACCAAGGAGGACGTCACCGACGACTTCGGCCCGCCGGACCCCGCGCTGCCGAACTGGTCGCGCACCCGGTACGTCGACTGGACGTCGTGGGCCGCGGGCTCGTCGATCTGGCCCAACGCGGGCGGCGGTTCGTCGACCCAGGCCGAGAGCTCCGGCCAGGGCGTCTACGCGCACGAGCTGAGCCACATCCTCGGCATCGGCGACAACTACAACAACCCGTACGGCAGCCCGCCACGCCGTGACTACAGCGGCCCGTGGGACATGCTGTCGCGCGGTTCGTTCAACGGTCCCGGCGGCCCGCACTCGCGCTGGACGATCCCGGCGACCGGCGGTGGATCCCTTGGCGCGCAACAGACCGTGCGCAACCGGATCAAGCTCGGCATCATCGACGAGAAGAACGTGCTGCGACTCTCACGCGAGGCGCTGGCCGGTTCCGGCACGGTCATCGCCAAGATCACCGCACGGGAGGTCAACCCCGGAGCCACGGGGCTGACGGGCATCAACCTCGCCATGGGCACCGGCGACAAGACGCCGTCCTGCAACGTCTCCACCAACCCGTTCTGCGACGGCGGCGGCTACAACAACTACACCCTGGAAGTCGTGGACCGGATGGGCGCCGACTCGTTCACCCCGGACTCCGGCGTGCTGCTCGCCAAGACCAAGAACGCCGACGCGGCGCCGTTCACGTGGGTGATCGACGCGAACCCGCAGGACATCGGCATGACCGACTACGTGCTGCCGGACGGCACGAAGGTCCCGATCACGGTCGGCGACTACCGCCAGCTCTCGGACGCGTTGTTCCACGCCGGCACCGACTCCGGCAGCGAGTACGAGTTCGTCGACACCGCGAACCGCCTGCACTTCTACATCCTCGACGTGCAGCGGGACGCCCGTGGCGTGCTGTCGTACACCGTGGCGATCCGGTCGCTCGACGGCGCCGGGCCGCAGCAACGTGGCGTGCGCGTCAACCCGACGGCGGCCCGTGCCGACTCGACGGGCGTGGCGACCTGCCGCTTCCCGCTGACCAACACCGGTCGTGCGGCGACGCCCGGCGGGCAGCACCCGGAGCCCGTCGACCAGTACGTCGACGGTGACGTCTACCGGGTGAGCGCGAAGGCGGAGAACGGCTGGACCGTCTCGGTGCCGAACGCGCTCGCCACCGCCAAGTTCGGCGGGCGGGTCGACGTTCCGGTGCACGCGCAGCGCGGCAGCGGCCCGATCATGTCGAAGGTGACGCTGACGGCCGTGTCGGAGAGCAACCCCGGCAGGTCCGCGACGGCCACCTGCACGGTGACCGGCCGCTAGCGACGGGGACGGCTCCGGACCGGCCCGCGCCGCCCCGGAGCCGGTACCGGTCCGGAGGTCAGCATCACGAAGCACGCCAGCAGCACGACGGTTCCGCACGCGATCCACGTCAGCGTGCGGACCGTCGGCACCGGCGGGATCACGCCGATGCTGAACAGCAGCAACGGCATCCCGAGCGCGTAGCAGACCCCGGCCGCGAACGTCCGGCCGGAGCCGTTGACCAGCAACGGAAGCGCGGCGATCGCGGCCAGTACGGCGAACGCGAGCCACGCGTACGTCATGCCGTTGTGCAGCGCGATCGTGAGGTCGAGGCCGTCCTTCGCGCGGATCGCGGCCTCGGTGTCGGCCTCGTGGCTGAACCCGGCGGCGGCTCTTCCGCCCGCGAACACGGCTGTGAGCAGCAGCGACGCCCCCAGGATGGTGCGACCGCGGCGTACGGGATCGACTCGCTTCCTGGTGTCCACGCACCCCAGTCTGTTGGCTGTGCGCGGTCGCGCGCCGCCGCACACGCCGAAGTGCACTCAGTGGTGGTACGCGATGCGCGCCATCGGTTCGAGAAGTTCACCCTCCTCATAGGACAGGTGCGAGAGCAGGGTGTCCGTCAGCAGGTCGACCGACTCCTTCACCTCGGCGATCCGGTGTGGTTCCGCGACCGTCGCCACGAGCGCGGCGTCGAGCCGTTCGAGCACCTCGTGGATGACCTGGTGCTCCTCGGTCAGCCGGTCGAGGACGGGGCCCAGCCGTCCGTCGCCCTGGCGGAGCTGCGGGTAGAGGCTCGTGTCCTCGAGCGTGTGGTGGATCGTGACGAGACGGCAGTAGCTCTCGCAGTACGCGCCCATCGTCCAGTTGTTCTGGCGCATGGTCATCGTGTTGATCTCGTCGCGCGCCTCGCCGATGCCGATGATCCCCTCGGCGGCCTGGTCGACGATCGACCGGACCTTCGTGAGCTCGTCGCGCAGATGGTTGTGGACGCCGACCAGCTGACGGCCGAGAGCCCTGCCCGAAGCGGTGTAGACGGCGCCCGCTTCAGGCGCCGGTGCTTTTGGGCGGGTCGACTCGTCCCACGGGAGCTTCGCGCCGCGTTCCTTCTGCACGATCTCGCGCACGGCCGGGGCTGTCTCGTCGGCGAACGTGAGGAGCTCCTCTTCGGTGTTGACCATCGCGATGAAGCCGCTCATGCCGTCGTTCAGCGCGAGCTCGGCGAGCTGCTCGGCGGTGAACTCGCTGCCGATGTTGTAGATCCGGCGGATGGCCTTCGGGGAGCGGCCGGCGTCGTTCGCGGCCTCGTCGATGATGGCGTTCATCGCCTTGAGCTCGGCCGGTGGCGAGTACGGGCTCGACGGCAGCCAGCCGTCCGCGAGCCGGCCGGTGAGCTGGAGCATCCGCTTCTTGTAGGCGCCCAGCCAGATGCCGATGTCGTGCTTCGGGAACGGCCCGGGGCGCGCGCCGTCGAGCCCGTAGTGCTTGCCCTGCAACCGGACTCCGCGTCCAGGCGTCCACAGCGCCCTGATCACCGCGATGGCCTCTTCGAGCGCCTCGACCGACTCGGCCGGGCTGCGGTGCGGGCCGCCCATCGCGGCGATGGCGTCCCAGAACGCGCCCGCGCCCAGTCCCAGCTCGACGCGCCCGCCACTGATGATGTCCAGACTCGCCGCCGCGCGCGCGAGCACGGCCGGTGGGCGGAGGGGCAGGTTCGCGACGTTGGGGAACACCCGGACGTTGGTGGTGGACGCGGCAATGACCGACAACGACGTCCACGTGTCCAGGTTCGCCGCGTTGTACGGGTGGTCCTGGATGCTGACCAGCTCCAGTCCGCGCACGTCAGCGGCCTGCGCAAGGCGGAGTGTGGTGCCGAAGTCATCGGCGGCCGGCGGCAGGAACACCCCGAACTCCAGCGGGTGGCCATAATCTGTCATGCCGAAAGTATGCCACGCAGATGTTCTGCTGTGCAGACGTTCTGTCGCGGCTATCATTGGCCGGGTGACCGCGCTTGAGGACGACTTCGGCTGGACCCTCGGTGTGGTGTTCCGCGCCTACGTCAAGGCGACGAACCAGGCCGTCGGCGACCTGCCCGGTGGCCACCGCGGCTACCAGATCCTCACCGCCGCCACCCGTGACCAGCCCGAGAGCCAGTCCGCGCTGTGCCAGCAGCTCGGCATCGACCGCACGGTCATGACGTACCTGCTCGACGACCTGGAACGCGCGTCGCTGGTCGAACGCCGTCCCGCGCCCACCGACCGCCGCACCCGCCTGGTCGTCGCCACCGAGGTCGGCCGGACGAGGCTGCGGGAGCTCGACCTCCGGCTGGAGCACGCCGAGGCCCACGTCCTGTCGAGCCTCCCCGCCGCGGACCGCCGGACGTTCAAGGAACTGCTCTGCCGGCTGGCCGGGCACGTGAACGAGCTGGACCCGGTGCCGAGCGCGTGCCAGGTCGTGCAGGACATCGCGGCCGGGGCGTCCTGACGCCGGATCGGTTCCGCTGATGGTGTAAATCGTTATCGCTCGGCGTCTGAAGTGGACGTTCAGGCTGCAATCATGAGTTCTGAAGTGCGATTTCGACGGTTGTCATCTGTGAATCGGACGAGTTGAGCTGAACCTCGCGAAAGAGTGAAGTTTTTACTTTATTCATGAGTAGGTTGCAGGGTGGCGGGGAGTGTGGTGGCGGTCTCTCCGTTATTCGGAGCAAAAGCTCATGAGAAACGCGGTTTGTGTGGTATGTGCAGGTCGCAGGCGTGCGGCTGTTTTGGTTCTGGCTTAAAAATCGAGTTCGCGGGTGGGCTGCTTTAGCCCGGTTCATTGAGTGGCGGCGGTTTCGTTGCGGGGTATGTACGCTGTGAACGACGCACCTGGCGCGCGGTCTGGGGGAACGTGTACCCGCGCTTGGGGGATCAGGGGCTCTGTTGGTGTGCGGCTAAAGAAGAGCTGGGAGGCGCATTAACCTCGCGTGCTCCGTTCAGCCCACATAGAGGTGGTCCCGGTTCGGCGATGTTCGCGCACGTCGCGTCCGTCGAACGGGCCAACGACCGGGGGGCAGAGTTGCAGAGGATTCATTTCACCGGCGAGGACCTCGCACGGGTGAAAGTCTCGGCGACGTTGGGCATGGGTGCAGAGACCGTGTTCGCCATGGAGTCGCTCGGGCGAACCAGGACAGGAGGGTTCTTCGGGATCTGGCGCGACCGCGTGAGCGAACGGCTCGGCAGGCGTGCCGGTCGCATCGAGCGCATGGCTCAGGTGTTGCGGCCGGTCCCGGATCTGCTGTGGCTCGTGGACGGAGGGTTCAAGGCGGACGAACGCGCGCTCGGCAGAGCCGGCCTGAGCCGCGAGGAGGTGGTGGAGACCGCCCAGGGGTTCGCCAGGGTCGCGGTGTCGCCGTACTGGCGGCAGGTGCGGGGCTACCTGGAGACGGTCCGCGACGTCCGCGGCCGGCTCGCGATGACCGGAGGCGTCGAACGTCTCCTCGGGACGTTGCACCCGAGGGTCCGATGGCGATCGAACGTGCTGGAGATCCCGCACGAACGGGAGATCGACGTCCACCTCGGAGGCCGCGGCCTGTTGCTGGCGCCGTCGTTGTTCCTTCACGACAACGCGGCCGCTGTGCTGATCGGTGCGGAGTGGACGGAGTCGAGCCCGATCCTCGTGTTCGCCGCGCCGCCCGTCACTGCGGCCGCGAGCGCGGCGGCGGCGTTCTGGGACGTCACCGAACGCGGCGAGCAGGCGCTCGGGGCGTTGGTCGGGCGCACGCGTGCGGCGGTGTTGCAGGAGCTGGTGGAGAGCGCGACCACGGGTGAGCTGGCCGAGCGGCTCAACATCTCGTCGGCGAGTATCAGCCAGCACACCTCGGTGCTGCGGGAGGCCGGCCTGATCACCAGCCGCCGCAACCGGAACACCGTCCAGCACAGCGTGACGCCTCTCGGCACCGCGTTGCTGGAGTACACGACGTACCAGTTCATGGAAGCGGCGGCTGGTGAGTGAGCGTCACGCGCCGGCGACGGCCTCGCGCGGGCGGAGGTCGGTCCAGTGGCCCGACACGTAGTCGAGGCACTCCTGCCTGGTGCCCGGCCCGTGGACCTCGGTCCACCCGCTGGGCACCGGGATCGCCCGCGGCCACAGCGAGTGCTGGCCGGGCGAGTTCACCAGCACGAGGAACGTGCCGTCGGGGTCGTCGAACGGGTTGCTGCTCATCGGGTTCTCCTTGGGGGTCAGGCGAAGGTGCGGGCGACCGCGAGGAACGCGTCGTTGTCCGCGGGGCTGCCGATCGTGACCCGGACGCCCTCGGTGCCGAACGGGCGCACCATCACGCCGTCGGCCGCGCAGTGGGCGGCGAACGCGGGCGACCGGTCCGCGAGCGGCAGCCAGAGGAAGTTCCCCTGTGACGGCAGGAACTCCTGCCCGAGTCCGTGCAGCGCCTCGCCGACGCGGTCGCGTTCCGTGCGGACGAGCTCGCACCGCTGCGCCAGTTCGTCGGCGGAGTCGAGGCTGATCAGGGCGGCGGTCTCGGCCAGCGTGCTGACGCTGAACGGGACGCCGACCTTGGTGACCGCCCGGATCAGGTCGATCGGGCCCGCGCAGTAGCCGATGCGCAGACCCGCGAGGCCGTACGCCTTCGAGAACGTCCGCAGCGTCACGAGGTTGCCGCGCCCGGCCGCCTCGCGGACGAGTTCCAGCCCGTCCGGAGTGTCCGGGTCGGTGACGAACTCGCGGTACGCCTCGTCCAGCACCACGACGACGTGCTCCGGCACGGCGGCGAGGAACTTCGCGAGCGCGTCGCGGTGCAGGGCAGTCCCCGTGGGGTTGTTGGGGTTGCAGATGATGATCATGCGGGTCGTCGCCGTGACGGCGGCCAGCATGGCGTCGAGGTCGTGGACGAGGTCGCCGGTCAACGGGACCGGACGTGCCTCGGCGCCCGAGACGCGCACCAGGATCGGGTAGGCCTCGAACGAGCGCCAGCCGTAGACGATGCTGCTCGGGCCGTGCACCACGGCCTGCATCAGTTGCAGCAGAAGGGTTGCCGAGCCCGCGCCCACGGCGACCGACCCGGCGGGCACGTCGAGGTGCTCGGCGAGGCGGGTGGCGGTGGTGTGCGGGCTGACCGGTGGGTACCGGTTGATGTCGGCGAGGCCCGCGGTGAGCGCGGCGGCCACCCTGGGCAACGGCGGGAAGGCCGTCTCGTTGTTGGACAGCTGGACCCGCGCGGTCGTGGGCAGCTGCTGGTACAGCGGCAGCGCGTCGAGGTCGGGGCGGATCAGGACCGTCATCGCCGCCTCAGCTCAGCTCGAACACGACGGCCCCGGCGAGGCTCTCGACGCGGTGCGCCTCGACGCACTTCCAGCCGGCCTCGTCGAAGACGTCCAGCCACTCGTCCAGCGTCGGCAGGTAGACGTCCATCATCGCGTGGCCGAATTCGAACGCGAGGGTGAACACCGGGATTTCGTCGTCCGGCACGTTCGTGGTGCGGACGTTGTCGCCGAGCAGCAGCCTGCGGGCGTTCGGGAATGCCTTGCGCAGCTGCTGGAGGGACGTGATGCAGCGTTCCCTCGGCCAGAAGTCGTGTCCCATCATGAAACACGTGAGCAGGTCGACGTCCTCGAATTCCGGGGACGGTTCGAGTTTGCGGACGTCCGCCTCGATGAACGAAAGACGGTCGCCCACGCCCTGCCGTTCGGCCTCGGCCCTGGCCATGTCGATCGCCGGGCTCGCGATGTCGATTCCGATACCACGTGCCTGCGGGTGGCGCTTCAGGATTTGGAGAAGTCGTTCACCACTTCCCGACCCCAGATCGGCCACGCCCGCGGGTTCGAAATCGATTCCTTCGAGGACCGGCCAGAAAACCGGGTCGTAGAACTGGGTGTTCGCTTCCCGGCAGGCGGCGCTGATCGCGGCCGCGTCCCGGTGGTAGTAGCGCCCCTCGCGGTTGCCGTTGCGCAGCACCGACGGGATCTCGGCGAACAGCGGGGCTGACCCCCGCATGAGCCAGTGGAAGAGCGATTTTGCCTGGTAGACCTCGTCGAACTGCTCGCCGGGCACGACCGTGTCGCCGTCCCTGCTGACCACTCCGACGCTCGCGAGAGCGACGAACAGCCCGCGTGTCGACTCCTCGTGCAAGTCGTTCTTCCCGGCGAATTCCGGCACCTTCAGCGTGCCTGATTCACGTAGTTCGGTTAATGCTCCCAGTTCCCAGGCCGCCGCGATGGCGGACGCGGCCACCGCGGAGTTGAAGATCTGCGCGGTCGCCCGCGTGGTCGTGCTGGTCATGGACAGCCTCCTGTCGCGCGGCGCGCCGCGACCCCGATTTTCGGAAAGCCGGAAAACGTGTCCGGTCCATCGCGGACATTGCCGTGCGCAGACTGCGAACGGGACGGTTGCCCGGCGACACCAGCCTTGCGCAGGACGGCGCAGGATTCCACCTCCTTTAGCCACTGCCGAAACTCCCAGCTCGGCGCCGATGTGGCGCAGGTCCTTTTTGGTCACGGCTTAAACACGTTGCCGCCGGGCCGTCCACCGAACAAGACTTCCGATTGCGGGACCACAGGGGTCGTGGGATGCCCGCGTTTTCTTCTCGGGGGATCCGACAGAACGGAGCAGCAGCGTGGACACCGTCATGCCCGCGTCCGTGCACCAGCTCTTCGAGCAGTGGGCTCGGCGCACGCCCGGCGCGATCGCGGTGTCCTCCGCCGGGGTCGTCCTCACCTACGCCGAGCTGGACGAACGCGCCTCCCGCCTCGCGCACCTGCTGGTCTCGCGCGGTGCCGGTCCCGGTGTCGTCACGGCGTTGTGCTTCGAGCGCGGTGTCGACCTGGTCGTCGCCGAACTCGCCGTGCTCAAGGCGGGCGGCGCCTACCTGCCGCTCGACCCCGGCTACCCGGCCGACCGCCTGGCGTTCATGCTCGCCGACACCGCCGCGCCGCTGGTGCTGACGTCGGCCGAGCTGCGCGACCGGATTCCCTTCGGCAGCGCGGAGATCGTCTGCCTGGACGCCGATCTTCTCGACGGACCCGTTGGGCCGCTTGACGTTCCGGTGTCCGGGGACGACCTCGCGTACGTGATGTACACCTCGGGTTCCACCGGGCGGCCGAAGGGCGTGCTGGTCGAGCACCGCGCGATCGTGCGGCTCGTGCGCGGCCAGTCCTACGCCGCGCTGACGCCCTCGGACGTGGTGGCACACCTGGCTTCCGCGTCGTTCGACGCGTCGACGTTCGAGGTGTGGGCGGCGCTCACGAGCGGCGCGCAGCTGGCGATCGGCCCGTCCGGCGCGGTCTCGGTCGCCGAGCTCGGGAGGTTCCTGGCCGGCTTCGAGGTGAGCGTTCTCTGGCTCACCGCGGGCATGTTCCACGAGGTCGTGGACGCCGACGTCACGGTGTTCGGCGGGCTGCGGATCCTGCTCGCCGGCGGCGACGTGCTCTCTCCGAGCCACTGCGCGCGGGTGCTCGCCGAGTTCCCCGAACTGGCTCTGGTCAACGGCTACGGCCCGACCGAGGGCACGACGTTCACCGCCTGCCACCACATCACCGAGGTGTCCGGCCCGGTGCCGATCGGCACCGCGCTCGCCGGCACGACCGTGCACGTCCTCGACGCGTCCCTGCGACCGGCGACCACGGGCGAGCTGTACGTCGGCGGCTCCGGCCTGGCGCGCGGCTACCTGAACCGGCCTGGGCTGACCGCGACCCGCTTCGTCGCGGCGCCGTCGGGCGAACGCCTGTACCGCACCGGCGACCTGGTGCGGCTGGACAACGGCGTGCTGGAGTTCCTGGGCCGCACCGACGACCAGGTCAAGATCCGCGGCTTCCGCGTCGAGCCCGGCGAGACCCAGTCCCGGCTGCGCCGCTGTCCCGGCGTCACGGACGCGGTCGTCGTGGTGCGGGACGGCCGGCTGGTCGCGTACGTCATCGCCGAGTCAGCCACCCCGGCGTCGCTGCGCGACCAGTTGGCCGGGCTGCTGCCTGAGCCGTTCGTGCCGTCGGAGTTCGTGCTGCTCGACCGGTTCCCCCTGACCCCCAACGGAAAGGTGGACCGGGCCGCCCTGCCCGAACCGCGTCGCGGCGCGGAGTCGGGCCACCGGGCGCCGAGCGGCGAGATCGAGTCCGCGCTGGCGGCGATCTGGGCCGAGGTGCTGCCGGTCGACCAGGTGGGCGCGGGCGACGCGTTCTCGGCACTGGGCGGCGACTCCCTGCTGGCGGTGCGGGTGCTGGCCCGGATCCTGGCGCGGTTCGGCGTCGAGCTGACCGTGGCCGACCTGTTCGACGCACCGACGCTGGCCGAGCTGGCGGGCAAGATCGCCGTCCGACCCGCCGCGCTCGTGCCGGAGGCACCGCACCACACGCCGGGCTCGGAGTTCCCGCTGTCGTTCCCGCAGGAACGCCTGTGGGTCGCGCACCAGATCGACCCGGACGCCGTCGACAGCAACGTCCACTTCGCCTACCGGATCAGCGGACCGCTCGACGTCGAGGCCCTGGGCCAGGCGTGGAGCGAGGTGGTGGCGACGCACGAACCGCTGCGCACGGTGGTGGGCGAGGGCCCGCGCCAGCTCGTGGGCCAGGCCTCCGGCGTCGTCGAGCTCACCGACGTCGGCGAGGACCCGGCCGAGCTGGACCGCCTGCTCCACCGCGAAGTCGCCACCCCGTTCGACCTCACCACCGGCCCCGTCTGGCGCCTGAACCTCCTCCGCGTCACCGACACCGACCACGTCCTCGTCCTCGGCGTCCACCACATCGCCGTCGACGGCTGGTCCATGGGCGTCCTCACCGGCGAACTGAGCGAGCGCTACGCCGCCGCCCTCGAACGCCGCCCCGCCCGCGTCGACGCGCTCCCGGCCCGGTACGCCGACTTCGCCCTCTGGCAGCGGGAAGCCCTCGCCGACACCGCGCTGGCCGGTCCGCTGCACTACTGGCGCCGCACCCTCGACGGTGCCGCGCCACTGCAGCTGCCGACCGACCGGCCGCGCCCCGCCGTCCGCACCTCCGCCGGTGCCGAGCACCGCTTCCAGCTCCCCGAGAGCCTGACCTCACGGCTCGGCTGGCTCGCCGAAGCCCACGGCACCACGGTGTTCACCGTGCTCGTGGCGGCCTGCCAGGTGTTGTTCGCCCGGTACAGCGGGCAGCGCGACGTCGTCGTCGGGACCGTGGTGTCCGGGCGCGACCGGGTCGAGTTCGAACGGCTCGTCGGATGCTTCATCAACACCCTCGCGCTGAGGTCCACTGTGGACGCCGCGCTGCCGTTCACGGAGTTCCTCGGGCACGTGCGCACGACGGTGCTGGAGGCGTTCGCGCACCAGGAGGTGCCGTTCGAGCGGGTGGTCGCGGAGCTGCGGCCCGAGCACGACCCGAGCCGCACGCCGATCGTGCAGGCGTTGGTGGTGCTGCAGAACACGCCGGACGAGCCCCTGGCGTTCGCGGGCGCGGCGGTGGGGCGGCAGGGGTTGCCGCACGTGTCGTCGATCTTCGAGCTGACCGTGGAGTTCACCGAGCACGCCGACGGCATGGACGTCGCGGTCGAGTACAACACCGACCTGTTCGACGCCGCCCGGATCGAGCGGATGGCCGGGCACCTGCACGTGCTGCTGGACCAGCTCGCCACCACGCCCGACCTGCCGGTCGGCGAGCTGTCGGTGCTGACCGCGGGCGAACGCAGGCAGTTGGCGGAGTGGAACGACACGGCCGCAGACCACTCGCTGGACGTGACGGTCCAGGAGTTGGTGGCGCGCCAGGATCCCGACGCACCAGCCGTGGTCTGCGGTGAGCGGACCCTGACGTTCGGCGAACTGGACGCGCGCGCCAACCGGATCGCGCACCACCTCATCGCCCGCGGTGTCGGGCCGGACGTGGCCGTGCCGGTGTGCCTGGAGCGGGGCGCGGACTTCGTCGTCGCGCTGCTCGCCGTGCTCAAGGCCGGTGGCGCGTACGTGCCGCTTGACCCGGACAGCCCGGCGGCACGGCTGGCGTTCGTCGTCGAGGACACCGGCGCACGGGTCGTGCTGACCCAGCGCGGGCTCGCCGGGCGGATGTCCGAAGTGGACACCGTGCTGATCGACGACCCGGCCATCGACCGGAACCCGAGCACCGCACCGGAAACGGGCAGCAAGGCGGACGACGTCGCGTACGTCGTCTACACCTCGGGCAGCACCGGCAGGCCGAAGGGCGTGATGGTCGAGCACCGGTCGCTCGTCAACCTCTGCCTCTGGTACCACGACTTCTACGGCGTCACGCCGGACGACCGGTCGGCGCACCTGGTCGCGCAGGCGTTCGACCCCGTCGCGCTGGAGATCTGGCCCGCGCTCACCGCCGGCGCCTCGGTCGTCGTCGCCACGCAGGACGTGCTGGACGACACGGCCGCCCTCGTGCGGTGGATCGCGGCGAACGAGGTCACGTTGTCGGTGATCATCACCCCGCGCGTCGACGCCGTGTTCGACCAGCTCGAACTCGTCGACACGAGCCTGCGCGTGGTGATCGCGGGCGGGGACGTGCTCCGCCGCCGGCCCAGCCCCCGGTTCGGGTTCCGGATGGTCAACCACTACGGCCCGACCGAGGCGACCGTCCTCGCGACGGGCTCGGTCGTGGCACCGGAGGGCGACGCGCTGCCGACGATCGGCGTGCCGGTCGCGAACACGACGGTGCACGTGCTCGACCCGCACGGCAACCAGCTGCCCGTCGGCGTGCCCGGCGAGCTGCACATCGGCGGGGTCTGCGTCGCGCGCGGGTACGTCAACCGGCCCGAGCTGACCGCGACCCGGTTCGTGCCCGACCGCTTCTCCCCGGACGCCGACGCGCGGCTGTACCGGACCGGCGACCTCGTGCGCCGGTTGCCCAGCGGTGAGCTGGACTTCTCCGGCCGCGTCGACAACCAGGTGAAGATCCGCGGCTACCGCGTCGAACCCGGCGAGGTCGAGGTCGTGCTCGCCGAGCACCCCGAGGTGGCGGCGGCCGTCGTCATCGCGCGGGAGGACGCGCAGGGACGCGTGCGGCTGCTCGGGTACGTCGTGCCGGTCGGCCGCGACCCGGAACCCGCGCGACTCCTCGACCACGTGCGCGGCGTGCTGCCGGAGTACATGGTGCCGGCGGCGGTCATGGTGCTGGCGGAGTTCCCGCTCACCTCGCGCGAGAAGGTCGACCACGCCGCGCTGCCCGAACCCGAGGCGACCGGCGACCGGTTCGTCGCGCCGCGCACCGAGCTCCAACGGCTGCTCGCCGACATCTGGGCCGACGCGATCGGCGTTGCGGAGGTGGGCGTCGAGGACAACTTCTTCACGCTCGGCGGCGACTCGATCGTCGCGATGCGCGTGGTCTCCAAGGCACGTGACGCCGGGCTGCGGCTGAGCGCCCGCGACCTGTTCCAACGGCCGACGATCGCCTCGCTGGAGGCCGTCGCCACCGGTGCACCCGTTGCGGCACAAGCCGTCCGGGTCGAGGGCCGCGCTCCGCTCACGCCGATCCAGCGGTTCTTCTTCGCCACGTTCACGCCGACCGCGCCTTTCCACCAGCACGTGACGCTGGACCTGCCGGACGTCGCACCGGACCAGGTGCGGCTGGCGGTCGAGGCGCTCGTCGCCCACCACGGCGCGCTGCGCACGCGGTACGGCCTGGAGAACGGCCAGTGGTGGCAGGAGGAGACCGCCGCGAGCGTCCGGTTCGCGACCGGCGACGAGAACACCGCCGTCGAGTTCGCCTCCGCCTCGACCGACATCACCGAGGGCAGGCTCGTCGGCGCCGTGCTGGTGCCGGGCAGCCCCGCCAGGCTCGTGCTGGCCGTGCACCACCTCGCCGTCGACGGAGTGTCGTGGCGCGTGCTGACCGAGGACCTGCGGACCGCGCTCGACCAGGCCGGCCGCGGCGAACGGATCGTGCTCGGCGCCACCACCGACTCCCCGGCGGCGTGGGCGAGCAGGCTCACGAGGCACCTCGCCGCGGGCGGGTTCGACGCCGAGCAGACCCACTGGGCGGCGCTGGAGGACGTGGACGCGACCGTGCCCGTGGACCGGGACGGCCCGAACACCGTGCGGAGCACCAGGATCGTCCGCGCCGGGCTCGACGAGGAGACCACCGCGAAGCTGCTGCGCGAGGTGCCGCCGGTCTACCGGACCGAGGTCGGTGACGTGCTCGTCGCGGCGCTCGGCCGGGTCCTGTCGGCGTGGACCGGGCACTCGCGGGTGCCGCTCGGCATGGAGGGCCACGGCCGTGAGGAGCTGTTCGACGACGTCGACGTCACCCGCACGGTCGGCTGGTTCACGACGCGCTACCCGGTCGTGGTCGAACCCGGGGGCTCCTGGGACGCCGCGCTGAAGTCGGTGAAGGAGCAGCTGCGCGCGGTCCCGTCGCGCGGCCTCGGCTACGGCGTGCTGCGCGACGCCGGCCGGGTGCCGGAGCTGGACCCGCCGGTGGTGCTCAACTACCTCGGCCAGTTCGACGCGGCGTCGTCGGAGATCGGCCTGCACCAGCACGACGGCGACACCCGGCCGCACCTCGTCGACGTCGTCGGCACGGTGCTGGCCGGACGGCTCGAGTTCCGCTGGTACTACTCGGAGAACGTGCACGACGAGGAGACGATCGCGAAGCTCGCCGACCAGTTCGTCGCCGAGCTCACCGCCGCCGTCGAGCACTGCCTGACGGCGGACGCGGGCGGCCGCACGCCGTCCGACTTCCCGCTGGCGCGCCTCGACCAGTCCACAGTGGACGAGATCGTCGGGAGGCGGCGGGACGTCGAGGACGTCTACCCGTTGACGCCCATGCAGAACGGCATGCTGTTCCACAGCCTGATGGACTCCAGCGGTACCGCCTACTTCGAGCAGATCAACGCGGTGGTCGACGGAGTGCGCGACACGTCCGCGCTGGCCGCCGCCTGGCAACGGGTGGCGAACCGGATTCCGGTGCTGCGCAGCGCGTTCGCCTGGGAGGACCTGCCGAAGCCCTACCAGGTCGTGTCCGCGCACGTCCGCGTACCGGTGACCGAGCTGGACTGGCGCGACCTGTCCGGCGCGGAGCTGGACGCGTCCGTCGCCCACCACCTCGACCAGGACCGCAAGGCAGGTCTCGACCTCGGTGAGGCGCCGCTGATGCGGGTGGCGATCATCCGCCTGACCGACGACCGCGTTCGCCTGGTGTGGACGTTCCACCACGCGCTGCTCGACGGCTGGAGCGGCATGCAGGTGCTCGCCGAGGTGCTCGGTGAGTGCTCGGCCGAGCCCGTCGCCGTGACGAGGCGCCCGTACCGCGACTACGTGGAGTGGTTGGCGCAGCAGGACCTGACGGCCGCCCGCGAGTACTGGCAGGAGGCGGTGGCCGGGTTCGAGGCCGCGACGCCGCTGCCGTTCGACCGGCCGAAGTCCGGCCTGCACCGCACGGTCTCGTCGGCCCGGCTGCGGATCTCGCTGCCCGAGGACGTCACCGCCCGCGTGTACGAGACGGCGAAGCAGGCGCAGGTCACGATCAACACGGTCGTCCAGGGCGTGTGGGCGTTGCTGCTGTCGCGCTACAGCGGCGAGACCGACGTGTGCTTCGGCGCCACGGTCGCCGGACGGCCCGCCGATCTCGCGGGTGCCGACCGGATCGCCGGCATGTTCATCAACACCCTCCCGGTGCGGGTGCACGTCGACCAGGACGCCGACGTCGTCACGTGGCTGCGCGGCCAGCAGGAAGCGCAGGCGGCGGCACGGCAGTTCGACCACGTGTCGCTGACCGAGGTCGTGGAGTGGTCCGGACTGCCGCGCGGCCGTGACCTCTTCGACAGCATCGTCGTGTTCGAGAACTACCCGGTCGAGACGGCCGCCGACGGTCCGTCCATCGTGGACATCGGGTCGACCAGCGGCACGAACTACCCGCTCAACGTGGTCGTCTACCCGGAGGACGCGCTGTCGTTGTTGCTGCACTTCGATCCGGCGCTGTTCGACGAGACGACCGTGCGGCGGATGGCCGGTCACCTGCGGATGCTGTTCGAGGCCGTCGGTTCCGGCCGCGGCCGCGTCGGCGAGCTGTCGATGCTCGCCCAGGCCGAACGGCGGACGCTGCTGACCGAGTGGGCGACCACCGGGCCCGCGCGGACCGGCGGACGCCTGCACGAGGTGATCGGCGCGCAGGCCCCGGACGCCGTCGCGGTCGTGCACAACGGGAACGCCACCACCTACGGCGAACTGGACGCGGCGGCGAACCGGCTCGCGCACCACCTGATCGCCCTCGGCGTCGGCCGGGACGTGCTGGTCGGCGTGTCCGTGCCGCGCAGCACCGACCTGGTCGTCGCCGTGCTCGCGGTGCTCAAGGCCGGTGGCGCGTACGTGCCGCTGGACCCCGAGTACCCGGCCGAACGCCTCACCACGATGCTCGCGGAGACCAGGCCGCGCGTGCTGCTGACGCTCGCGGACCAGGCCACCCGGTTCGCGGAGTCCGAAGTGGACACCGTGCTGCTCGATCGGGTATCGCTCGATTCGTTGCCGGACAACGATCCCGTGGTCGAGGGCGACGACCGCGACCTGGCGTACGTGATGTTCACGTCCGGCTCGACCGGAACGCCGAAGGGCGTGATGATCGAGCACAGGTCGCTCTTCAACGTCGTGCGGTCGATCAACGAGCGGTACGGCCTGACCCCCGACAGCAGCGTCCTCCAGGTCTGCTCGATGAGCTTCGACGGCGGTGTGCAGGACATCTTCAGCACGCTGGTCGCCGGAGCCACGCTGGTGCTCTCCGGCCCGGACGCGCTGCACGACCCGTCGGCGCTGGCCAGGCAGCTGAAGGCGGACGGCATCACGGTCGCCTCGCTGCCGCCGGCCGTGCTGGCCGCGCTCGACCCGGCCGAGCTCTCCGGCCTGGAGTGCGTCGGCACCGGCGGCGACGTCTGCCCGGTCGAGCTGGTCGAGGCGTGGGCGCCCGGCCGCACGTTCGTCAACATCTACGGCCCGACGGAGTCGACCCTCGCGGTGACTCTGTACCCGGCACAGGCCGGGGCGGGCCACCGCACCATCCCGCTGGGCGAGCCGATCCCGGGCGTTCGCCTGCACGTGCTGGACACCGGTCTCGCGCCGGTTCCCGTAGGTGTGACGGGAGAGTTGTACATCGGTGGTGCCGGACTGGCGCGCGGGTACGCGGGCAGGCCGGACCTGACGGCCGAGCGGTTCGTCGCGGACCCGTTGGGGGAGCCGGGCGCACGGCTCTACCGCACCGGTGACCTGGTGCGGTGGCGGCCGGACGGGCTGCTGGAGTTCGTGGCGCGCACCGACGACCAGGTCAAGATCCGCGGCTTCCGGGTCGAGCCGGGCGAGATCGAGAACACGCTGATCCGGCACCCCGCCGTCAGCGAGGTCGTGGTCACCGCGCCCAGGACCGAGGCGGGCACCCGGCAGCTCGTCGCGTACGTGGTGCCGGACACCGCGCCCGACGGCGACACGCTGCGCCGGCACCTCGCGAAGACGTTGCCGGACTACCTGGTGCCGTCGGCGTTCGTGCGGTTGCCCCGGTTGCCGCTCACCGCGAACGGCAAGGTCGACCGGCGGGCGCTGCCGCGACCGTCCCGTGCGGACGTGATCACCGTCGCCTACCGGGCGCCGGCGAACCCGACCGAGGAAGCGCTCTGCCGGGTGTGGGCCGAGGTGCTCGGCCGCGACGAGGTGGGCGCGGACGACGACTTCTTCGCCCTCGGCGGTGACTCGATCACGAGCCTGCGCCTGACGTCGCGGGTGCGGCGGTCGTTCGGGGTCGAGGTGTCACCGCGCGACCTGTTCGACGCGCCGACCGTGGCCGGGCTCGCGGAACGGATCGTCGACCTGGTGCTCGCGAAGCTGGAGAACGACTTCGCGCTCGGCGCGAACTGACGTGGGGGACGAGATGGGCCTGACGCCCGAACAGGAAAAGCGGATCGCGTCGCTGCCGGAGCACCTGCGCGAGCTGGCCCGGCGCACGCTCGCCGGTGCCGCCGAGCCGGTCGACCGCATCCCCGCCGTGCGGGGAGACTTGCTGCCCGCATCGGCCGCGCAGCAACGGTTGTGGTTCTTCCACGAGTTCGAACCGGAGGGCGTCGAGTACAACGCGCCTCTGGTGCTGCGGCTGACCGGCGCGCTCGACCTCGCCGCGTTGCGCGGTGCGCTGGACCTGGTGGTCGCGCGGCACGAGTCACTGCGCACGACGTTCACCTCCGTGGACGGGCAGGTGCGACAGGTCGTGCACCCGGCCGCCGTGGTGCCGGTCCTGGAGGTGAACAGCGACCTCGACGCCGTGCTGCTCGCCGAGGTGACCACGCCGTTCGACCTGCGCACCGGGCCGTTGTTCCGGGTGACCCTGGTCCGGGTGGGCCCGGCCGAGCACGTGCTGGTGCTCGGCATGCACCACATCGTCAGCGACGGCTGGTCCACCGGCGTCCTGCTGAACGAGCTGACCGCGGCCTACGCGGGCCGGGAACTGCCCGAGCTGCCCATCCGGTACGCCGACTTCGCCGCCTGGCAACAGGAACGGCTGCGGTCGGACGCGCTGCGGGCCCAGCTCGGCCACTGGCGGTCGAAGCTCGCCGGGCTGCCGCCGCTCGACCTGCCGGCGGACCGGCCGCGTCCCGCCGTCCGCACGTCCGCCGGCGCGGTGCACCAGTTCGAGATCGCGGACGACGTCGCGCAGGCGTTGCGGGCCGTGGCGAAGCTGAACGGCGCGACGCTGTTCATGGTGCTGATGGCCGCGTCCCAGCTGATGTTCGCGCGGTACGCCAGGCAGTCCGACGTCGCGGTCGGCACGGTCACCACCGGCCGTGGCCGCGACGAGCTGGAGAACCTGGTCGGGTTCTTCGTGAACACCGTCGTCGTGCGGTCCACTGTGGACGAGTCGCGGACGTTCAGCGAGTTCCTCGACTCGGTGCGGCTGACCGTCGCCGACGCTCTGGCGCACGACGAGGTGCCGTTCCAGTCCGTGGTCGAGGCGCTGCGACCGGAACGCGACCCCAGCCGGCCGCCGCTGGTGCAGGTGATGGTGAACCTGCAGAACGCCCCGGCAGGGCTGCCCGGGATGCCCGGCCTGGAGGTGGCGGAGGTCCGCCCGCCGGCGCTCGCGACCAGCCTCGACGTGACGATCGACTTCCACGAGGGACCTTCGGGCATCACCGGGTTCCTGGAGTACAGCACCGATCTCTTCGATGCGTCCACTGTGGACGCAATGGCCGCCGGTCTCGCGTTCGTGCTGGAGAGCGTGGCGGCGCAGCCCTCGCTGCCGATGCGGGAACTGCCGTTGCTGCCCGCCGCCTCGGTGGAGCGGCTGATCGAGGCCGGGAGTGGTGAGACCGTCGACTTCGGCGTGCCGCGACCGTTGCACGAGCTGATCGACGCTGGTTCGGACGTCGTCGCCGTGCGGTCCGGGGACGAGTCGTTGACGTACGGCGAGCTGCGGACCAGGAGTGCGCAGCTCGCCCGCCACCTCGCCGGACTCGGCGTGGGCAAGGGGTCGCTGGTCGCGCTGTGCCTGCCGCGCGGCGTGGACGTGGTCGTCTCGCTGCTGGCCGTGCTGAAGGCGGGAGCGGCGTTCGTGCCGCTGGACCCCGCCCATCCCGCGGGTCTGCTCGCGCAGCTGCTGGTCGGCACGCCGGTCCTGATCACGCACGGCGAGGTCGCCGACCGGCTGCCGGAGGTCGGTGCCCAGGTCGTGCGCGTCGACGAGGACCAGTGGCAGGGCTCGGCGGAGCCGCTGGACGTAGAGGTGTCGGCGGACGATCTCGCCTACGTCATCTACACGTCCGGGTCGACGGGCACGCCGAAGGGCGTTCTGGTCGAGCACGGCAACGGCTTCCACACCGCGCACGCCTGGAACGCGCGCTACGGGTTCGACGTACAGCCGCCGCGCTGCCTGTCCGTGTCGAACCCGTCGGTCGACCTCTTCGTCGGCGACGTCCTGCTGTCGTTGCTGTTCGGCGGCACGCTGATCATGTGCCCGCAGGACGTGCTGGGCGATCCGCGCGCGCTCGTCGACCTGATCGAGTCCAGCGGGGCGGACGTGCTCGCCACGGTGCCGTCGGTGGCGCGGACGATCACCCGTGAGCTCGTCGCCAGGGACCGGCGGCTGGACGGACTGCGGCTGCTCGCGGTCGGGTCCGAGGGGTGGCTGGTGCACGACTGCGCCGAGCTGCTCGGCCGGGTGTCGCCGTCGACCGTCGTGGTCAACGCGTACGGCGTCACCGAGGCGACCGTGGACAGCACGGCTTTCCCGCTGACGGAAGGCGTGGGCGCCGGGCCGTTCGTGCCGATCGGGCGGCCGTTGCCCAACACCCGCGCGCACGTGCTCGATCCGCACGGCCGGGTGGTGCCGGACGGCGTTCCCGGCGAGCTGCACCTCGGCGGACCCGGTGTCGCACGCGGGTATCTCGACCGTCCCGAGCTGACCGCGGAACGGTTCGTGCCGGATCCGTTCGTGCCCAACCGGTTGAGCACAGATCGGCTGTACCGCACGGGTGACCTGGTGCGGCGGACGGACGGCGTGCTGACCTACCTCGGGCGCACCGACCAGCAGGTGAAGGTCAACGGCTACCGGGTCGAGCCCGGCCAGATCGAGCACGTCCTCGGCGAGCACCCGGCCGTGCGCGCGGCTGCGGTCGTGGCAAGGGTTTCCGGCCGCACGCGCATCGACGCGTACGTGGTCTTCGCGCCTGGCAACGAGGTCGCTGTCGCCGACCTGCGGGCGCACCTCGCGGACCTGCTGCCCGCGCCGGCGTTGCCCGCCACCATCACCGTGCTGGCCGCGCTGCCGGAGACCGCGAGCGGCAAGACCGACTACCGGGCGTTGCCCGAACCGGAGGCGGCCGACCGTCAGGTCAGTTTCGTCGCGGCGGTGACCGACGCGGAGATCGCGCTCGTCGAGATCTGGGCGCGGGTGCTCGACCGGGACGCGGCGGAACTGGGCACCGCGCACAACTTCTTCGACCTCGGCGGCGACTCGATCCTCGGGTTGCAGGTCGTGGCGCAGGCCCGTGAGGCGGGGCTGCTGCTCACGTCGAAGCAGATGTTCCTGCACCAGACGATCGGGGAGCTGGCCGCGCGGGCCGGTGCGGTCGAGGCGCTGGTCGTGCCGGACGTGGCCGAGGGAGAGGCGCCACTCACCCCGATCCAGCACAACTTCTTCGAGGAGACCACTTCTTCTCGTGAGCACGCGACCCAGTCCGTCTACTTGGAACTGACCGAACGCGTTGAGCCCGAACGGCTGCGGGCCGCGCTGCAAGCCGTGGTGGAGCAGCACGACGCTCTGCGGCTGCGGTTCTCCGGCGGCACCCAGACGTACACGTCCGGCGAGCACGTCGTGCTGGCCGGCACCGTCGAGGAGGCCCGTGCCGGTCTCAGCCTGACCGACGGGCCGTTGGTGCGGGCCGCACTCGTCGACGGGCAGCGGTTGTTCCTCGTCGTGCATCACCTCGTGGTCGACGCGGTGTCGTGGCGCGTGCTCCTCGCCGATCTCGAACGCGCCTATCGCGGCGATGCCCTCGGCCCCAGGACCACCTCGTACGGCGAGTGGGCGCGCCGGGTGCGGGATGCCGTGGCGGCCGGTGCGTTCGACGCCGAACTGGAGCACTGGCGCGCGGCCGAGCAGGGGCCTGCCCGGGAGGGGGCGGAGCAGAACACGGTCGAGTCCGAGCGCGAGGTGACCGTCCGGCTGTCGGAGGCCGTCACGTCCGCGCTGCTGCGGGACGTGCCGCCGGTGTACCGGACGCAGGTCGACGACGTGCTGCTCAGCGCGCTCGGTTCGGTGCTGTCAGGCTGGACCGGCTCCGACGACGTGCGGGTGCTGCTGGAGGGCCACGGCCGGGAGGACCTGTTCGACGGCGTCGACGTCAGCCGCACGGTCGGCTGGTTCACCACGCTGTACCCGGTCACGCTGACCGCCGTCGGCGAGGACTGGGGCGCGATCCTCAAGTCCGTCAAGGAACAGCTCCGCGCCGTGCCGTCCCGCGGCTTCGGCTACACCGCCCTGCGGTACCTCGGCGACCACGGTCTGGGCGGTGCCTGGCCCGCCGTCTCGTTCAACTACCTCGGCCGGTTCGCCACGGAGTCCGGCGGCCTCTTCGGGGCCTGGCTGGACGCGCCGGGCAGCGACCGCGCCCCGGACCACCTGCGGTCGTGCCAGCTCGACGTCACGGGGGTCGTGCGGGACAACCGCCTGGAGTTCCGCTGGACGTACTCGGCCAACCTGCACGACGAGCCGACCGTGCGTGCCCTCGCCGAGCAGTTCCTGCAGGCTTTGACCGGCATCGTCGAGCACTGCGCGCTGCCGGAGTCGGGTGGCTGGACGCCGTCGGACTTCCCGCTGGCCTCCCTGAGTCAGTCCACTGTGGATTCGTTGACGACCGGGCGCGCGGTGGAGGACGTCTACCCGCTCACGTCCGTGCAGCGCGGCATCCTGTTCCACTCGCTGGCCGGAGCCGAGTCCGACGTGTACCTCAGCCGGTTCGGCATGGTGCTGGACGACGTCGATCCGGTGCTGTTGGCCGCGGCCTGGCAACGCGTCGTCGACCGCACGCCCGTGCTGCGCACCGAGGTCGTCTGGCAGGACGTGCCGGAGCCCTTGCAGATCGTTCGGGCGCCAGGACTGCGCGTGCCGATGGAACACCACGACCTGCGCGGGCTGGGTGCTGACCAGGAAGCGCGCGTGCAGGCGTTGTGGGACGAGCACTCCGCCCGTTCGCTCGACCTCGGCACGGCTCCGTTGATGTGGCTGGCGTTCCTGCGGCTGACCGACACGCAGGTGAAGGTCTTCTGGTTCTCGCATCACATCCTGTTGGACGGCTGGAGCTTCGCCGGCGTGCTGTCCGACGTGTTCGAGCAGTACGCGAGCGCCGTCCCGACCCCGCGCCGCCCGTTTCGCGACTACGTGGCGTGGCTCGCGGACCAGGACCTCCCCGCCGCCGAGCAGCACTGGCGAGGTGTGGTGTCCGGCCTGACCGCCCCGACCCCGCTGCCGTTCGACCGCGCACCCGCCGGGGCACACCGGTCCCGCACGTCGGGTCGCATCGAGGTCTCGCTGCCGCACGGCCTGACCGACGACGTGCTGCGCTTCAGCCGTGAAGCCCGCCTGACGCCGAACACCCTGGTCCAGGGCGCGTGGGCGGCGGTGCTGGCGCGCTACAGCGGCGAGTCCGACGTCTGCTTCGGCGCGACGGTCTCCGGCCGCCCCGCCGACCTGCCGGGCGCGGGCGACGTGCTCGGCCTGTTCATCACGACGGTCCCGGTGCGCGTGGACGTGACCGGTGTCGACGCGTCCTGGTTGCGGGCGTTGCAGGACACCGTCGCCGAGTCGCGGCAGTACGAGTACGTGTCGCCCGGCCAGATCCAGGGCTGGAGCGAGGTGCCGAGCGGCGTCAACCTGTTCGACAGCATCGTCGTCTTCGAGAACTACCCGTACGACGAGGAAGCGGCGTCGCGCAACGGCGTGACCGTCCGCGAGTACGTCGGCGACGAGCAGACCAACTTCCCGCTGGCGCTGACCGCGCACCTCAGCGACTCGCTGCACCTGTTCCTGAACTACGACCCCGACCTGTTCGACGACGAGACCGTCGGGTCGATGGCCCGTCACCTGGCCGCCGTGCTGGCCGCGTTCGCGCGTGGCTCCGCGCTGCCGTCGCTGGACGAGCGGGAACGCTCTCAGCTGCTCGTCGAGTGGAACGGCCGGGAGCACTCGTCTGTCGCGGAGACGCTGCCGGAGCTGTTCGAGGCGCGGGTGCGGGCGATGCCGGACGCGGTCGCGGTCACCGATGGCGCCACCTCGCTGACGTACGCGGAGCTGAACTCCGCGGCCAACAGGCTTGCCCGGCGGCTGGTGGCGGAAGGCGCCGGGCCCGGACGGTTCGTGGCGCTGGTGTTGCCGCGCTCGGCCGAGTTGGTGGTGGCGGTGCTGGCCGTGCTGAAGGCGGGGGCGGCGTACGTGCCTATTGACCCCGACTACCCGGAGCAGCGGATTCGCGAGGTGCTGGAGGACTCGGCGCCGGTCGTGACGCTCACCGAGGTGAGCGCGGACTTCGAGCTCTCGGACGCGGACCTCGGCCACGCCGGTCTCACCCCGGCACACCCGGCGTACGTCATCTACACCTCGGGTTCGACCGGGCGTCCCAAGGGCGTCGTCGTCCCGCACGCCAACGTCGTCCGCCTCTTCACCTCCACCCGGCCGTGGTTCGAGTTCGACGAGAACGACGTCTGGACGCTGTTCCACTCCTACGCCTTCGACTTCTCGGTCTGGGAGCTGTGGGGCCCGCTGCTGCACGGCGGCCGCCTGGTCGTGGTGCCGCACCACGTCTCCCGCACCCCGCAGGACTTCCTGCGGTTGCTCGAGACCGAACGCGTCACCGTGCTCAACCAGACCCCGTCGGCCTTCTACCAGCTGATGCGCGCCGACGCGGAGAACCCGGGCCGCGAGCTTTCGGTGCGGTACGTGGTGTTCGGCGGCGAGGCACTCGAACCGCGCCGCCTGACCGACTGGTACGCAAGGCATCCCGGCAGCCGGCTCATCAACATGTACGGCATCACCGAGACGACGGTGCACGTCACGTACGCGGAGCTGACGGCCGCGACGACCGGCGGTGTGATCGGTGTGCCGATCCCCGACCTGCGCGTCTACGTGCTGGACGAACGGCTGGAGCCGGTGCCGGTGGGCGTGCCCGGCGAGATGTACGTGGCCGGGGCGGGCCTCGCCGACGGGTACCTGAACCAGCCGGGCCTGACCGCCGGGCGGTTCGTCGCGGACCCGTTCGGAGCGCCCGGAAGTCGCATGTACCGCACCGGTGACGTCGCGAAGTGGACCCGTGCGGGGGAGCTGGAGTACCTCGGCCGGTCCGACCAGCAGGTCAAGATCCGCGGGTTCCGCATCGAACCCGGCGAGGTCGAGGCCGTGCTGGTCGCGCACCCCGCCGTCGCGGAGGCGGCCGTCATCGCCCGCGAGGACGGGGGCGGCAAGCGGCTCGTGGCGTACGTGACCGGGACTCCGGCGATCAGCGACCTGCGTGATCACGCCCGGGATCGCTTGCCGGGTCACATGGTTCCGGCCGCGTTCGTCGTGGTGCCGGAGATTCCGTTGACTCGCAACGGGAAGCTCGACCGCCGCGCGCTGCCCGAGCCCGAGCAGGAGCAGAGGCCGTACATCGCGCCCGGCACGGACGCCGAACGTGTGGTCGCGGACGTCTGGCAGGAGGTGCTGCGGGTCGCGCGGGTCGGCGCCGACGACGACTTCTTCGAGCTCGGCGGCGACTCGATCCTGAGCATCCAGGTGGCGTCCCGGCTGCGGTCCGCGCTGGGGGCGGACGTCTCGCCGCGGCAGATGTTCGACACACCGACCGTGCGGGCGCTCGCCGAGGCGTTGCGGCCGGGGGAGACCGACCGGATTCCGCGGCTCGCACCACGGCCGGAGCAGGCGCCGTTGTCGTTCTCGCAGCAGCGGTTGTGGTTCCTGGACGAGTTCGCGCCCGGCACCGCCGAGTACAACGTGCTGTTCGCCGTGCGGCTGCAGGGCGACCTCGACACCGACGCACTCCGGAGTGCGTTGGCTGTGCTGACCGAACGCCACGAGGTGTTGCGCACGACGTTCGACTACGTGGACGAACGCGCGGTGCAGGTCGTGCACGCCACCGGCGAGGTGCCGCTGGAGATCACCGAGGCCGGCGACCTCCAGCACCGGCTGAAGCAGGAGATGACGAAGCCGTTCGACCTGCGCACCGGGCCGCTCGCCCGAGCGTTGCTGGTCGGCGACGTCCTCGTGCTCACGATGCACCACATCATCACCGACGGCTGGTCGATGGGCGTGTTCGTGCAGGAGCTGAGCGCCTGCTACACCGCCGCCGTCCGGAACCGGACCGCCGACCTGCCCGCACTGCCGGTGTCCTACGTGGACTACGCGGTGTGGCAGCGGGAGAGGCTGGAAGGTCAGCTCGACGGCCAGATCGACTACTGGCGGCAGCAGCTGGCCGGCGTCACGTCGCTCGACCTGCCGACCGACCGCCCGCGCCCGCCGGTGCGCACCTCCGACGGTGCCGCGTGGTCGTTCGAGGTGGACGCCGACCTGCTCGGACGCCTCCGTGCGCTCGCTCGCGGCCAGGAGGCCACGCTGTTCCACGCCCTGGTGGCGGCGGTCCAGGTCCTGCTGGCCCGGTACTGCGGACAGCGCGACGTCGTGGTCGGCACGGCGACGGCGGGCCGCGACCGGGCCGAGCTGGAAGGCCTGGTCGGCTGCTTCATCAACACCGTCGCGATCCGGTCCGATGTGGACGAAGAGCTGTCGTTCGCCGACTTCCTGGGCGCCGTTCGCGGCACCGCGCTGGAGGCGTTCGCGCACGGCGACCTGCCGTTCGAACGGATCGTGGACGCGCTCAAGCCCGAACGCGACCCCAGCAGGAACCCGCTGGTCGAGGCCATGGTCGTGCTGGACAGCACGCCGGAGCACCGGCTGGAGCTGGCCGGCCTGCACGCCGAGGAGGTCGAGTTCGACGGCGGCGACGCCAGCCACGACCTCAGCGTCGACTTCACCGAACGCGACGGCAGGCTGCTGGGCCGGATCAGCTACAGCACCGGCCTGTTCGACGCCGCCACGATCGCGCGGCTCGGCCGGCACCTGCTGCTGGTGCTGGAGAACGTCGTGGCCACCCCGGACCGGCCGATGCGCGAACTCCCGCTCATCACCCCGGAAGAGCACCACCGGATGATCACGGAGTGGGCCGGTCCGACGGTCGACTTCGGCCCACCGGCGTTGCTGCACGACCTGTACGACGAGATCGCGGACCAGCACCCGGACGGCATCGCGGTCCGGTGCGGCGACGACAGCCTGACGTTCGCCGAGCTCCGCGTGAAGGCCAACAGGCTCGCGCACCACCTCCAGGGCAAGGGGGTCACGACCGGCTCGTTCGTCGGGGTCTGCGCCGACCGGAACGTCGACGCCGTGGTGGCGTTGCTC
Organism: Lentzea sp. NPDC058450; assembly: GCF_042721395.1. Lineage (NCBI taxonomy): Bacteria > Bacillati > Actinomycetota > Actinomycetes > Pseudonocardiales > Pseudonocardiaceae > Lentzea > Lentzea sp. NPDC058450. The sequence goes on along the minus strand of NZ_JBHXLO010000012.1, from coordinate 42,622 downwards.
GCCGTGCTCAAGGCGGGCGCGGCGTTCGTGCCGCTCGAACCCGGCTACCCGGCCAAGCTGCTGAAGGACATGCTCGACGACGCGGGCGCCGAGGTGCTGATCTCCGGCGACGGCCTGGCGGAGGAGCACGGCCTCACCGCGAAGCACGTCGTGGAGCTGGACTGGTCCGTTGTGGACGGTCACCCGGAGACCGCGCCGGAAACCGAGGCCACGCCGGAAAGCCTCGCGTACGTGATCTACACGTCCGGTTCCACCGGCAAGCCCAAGGGCGTCATGGTGGAGCACCGCAACGTGCACCACCTGGCCCGCGTCTGGGACCACCGGTACGGCCTGACCGGCACGCGGCCGAGCTGCCTGTCCGTGTCCGGGTTCGGCGTCGACCTGTTCTTCTCCGACTTCGTCTGGTCGACGTTGTTCGGCGGCACGATGGAGATCTGCCCGGCGGACCTCGTCACCGACCCGCCCGCGCTCGTGGATCTGCTCGACAGCACCAAGGCGGAGCTGTTCGTGACGGTCCCGGTGCTCGCCACCGCGATCGCCCGCGAACTGGCCCGTCGCGACCAGCGAGCCCACCTGAGGGTCCTCGCGGTCGGCTCGGAGGCCTGGCACGCGGGTGACGCCGCCGAGCTGCTCGACCGCGTCGCGCCCGGCACGATCGTCGTCAACGCCTACGGGGCCACGGAGAACACCGTGGACGCGACCCTGCACGAGGTGTCGCGCGACCCGATCGGCGCCGGTCCGTACGTGCCGATCGGCAGGCCGCTCGCCAACACCGGCATCTACCTGCTCGACCGGCACGGCCGCCCGGTCCCGGTCGGCGTGACCGGCGAACTGCACATCGGCAGCGCGGGAGTGGGCCGCGGCTACCTCCACCGCCCCGACCGCACGGAACGCGCGTTCGTGCCCGACCCGTTCCGGACCGACCCGCACTGGCCGAGCCCGCGCATGTACCGCACGGGAGACGCCGCGCGGTGGCTGCCGAACGGCGTGCTGGAGTTCCTCGCCCGCACCGACGACCAGGTCAAGATCCGCGGCCACCGGGTCGAGCTCGGCGACGTCGAACAGGCGCTGACCGGCCACCGCCAGGTGCGGAGCGCGGCCGCCGCGACCAGGTCCGACCACGGCGTCACCAGGCTGCACGCCTACGTCGTCGGGGAGGTCGACCTGGCCGACCTGCGCAGGCACCTCGCGCAGGTGCTGCCCGCGCACGCCGTGCCCGCGACGATCACCGTGCTCACCGAGCTGCCGCTCACCCAGAGCGGCAAGACCGACCGGCGCGCGTTGCCCGCACCCGAGCTGGACGACACCACCGGAACCCCTTACCTGGCCCCGGAAACTCCGGCCGAGCAGACGCTGGCGGGCATCTGGGCGGACGTCCTCGGCGTCGCGAACGTCGGCACCGGCCACAACTTCTTCGAACTGGGCGGCGACTCGATTCTCGGCATCCAGCTGGTCTACCGGGCCCGCCAGGCGGGGCTGCAGCTGTCGTCGCGGGAGTTGTTCCTGCACCAGACCCTCGGTGAACTGGCCGCCGTCGCCCAGCCCGCCCAGCAGCGGAGCCACGACGAACCGGTCGTCGGCGAGGTGCCGCTGACCCCGGTGCAACGGGAGTTCCTGGAAGGCGACCCGGTCGCGCCGCACCACTTCACCCAGTCGTTCCTCGCCGAACTGCACGAGGACGTCGACGAAGAGGCTCTGCGCAGGGCACTGGACGCGGTGATCGCGCACCACGACGCGTTGCGCGCCCGGTTCACCTGCGAGAACGGCCAGTGGCGCCAGGTCTACGCGCCGCCCACGACGGTCGACGTGCTCGCCAGGCACACGACCGGGGACCACGACGTGCGCGCCGAGATCGACAAGCACGCGGCGGAACTGGACGCGAGCTTCGACCTGGCCACGGGTCCGCTGCTGCGCGCACTGCTGTTCGACCTCGGCCCGGACCGGCGGCCGATGCTGTTCGTCACCGCCCACCACCTCGTGGTGGACACGGTGTCGTGGCGCATCCTCGTCGAGGACGTCGAGTCCGCCTACGACCAGGCTCGCACCGGCGAGATCCGGCTGGGCGCGAAGACCTCTCCGGCCGGTGCCTGGGTCGACGCGCTCACCACGCACATCGCGGACGGCGGCTTCGACCCCGAGCACTGGCGGGAACTTCCGCCGGCAGCACCACTGCCGGTCGACGGACCGGGCCCGGACGTGGAGGCGTCGACCAGGAGCGTCGAGTTCTCCCTCACCGAACGGGAGACGAGCGCCCTGCTCACCCTCGCGCCGGGCGCGTTCCGCACGCGGGTCAACGACGTGCTGCTCGCGAGCGTCGCCTGGGCGCTGACCAGGTGGACCGGCGAGGACGGCGTCGTCATCGACCTCGAAGGCCACGGCCGCGAGGAGCTGTTCGACGACGTCGACCTGGGAAGGACCGTCGGCTGGTTCACCGCGATCTACCCGGTCGCGCTCCAAGTCCCGGACCAGGACTGGCCCGCGCTGGTCAAGAACATCCGGCGCCAGCTGCGTGCCGTCCCGGACAACGGCCTGTCGTACGGGGCGCTGCGGTACCTGGCCGAACCGGGCACGCTCGCCGGGCGCCAGAACGCCGGGGTGCTCTTCAACTACCACGGCCAGGCCGGCGTGGGCGGCGCGGAAAGCCCGCTGTACCAGAGCTTCCACGACCCGGTGGGCGCGCCGAGGCACCCGGCCGAGCGCAGGAGTCACGCGCTGGAGGTCGTCGGCGCGGTCAGCGACGGCGTGCTCACGTTCGAGTGGCTGCACTCGGCCGACGTGCACGACGAGAAGACCGTCCGGCAGCTCGCGGACCAGCACCTCGCCGCCCTCCGCGCGATCGCGGAGGCAGCGCGATGAACGATCTCCTGGAACGGTTGGCGCGCAAGCACGACGTCCCGGCGGCGCAGCTCTTCGTCCGGCACGGCGGCGAAACGACGGAGGCCACCCTCGGCGTCGGTCCGGATGCGGCGTTCCCGCTGGGATCGCTCACCAAGCCGTTCACCGCGGCCCTGGTGCTGACGCTGGCGGACGACGGCGACCTCGACCTGGACGAGCCGCTGCCGAAGCTGCCGGTGACCCCGCGCCAGCTGCTCACCCACACCGCAGGCCTCGCGGCGAACGTCGAGCAGGAACCGATCTCGCGCCGTCGCTGGGCGGCGCGGCAGCGGCCGGACGCTCTGGTGCACCGGCCAGGCGAGCTGTTCTCGTACTCGAACGCGGGCTACGTCCTGGCCGGGCACATGGTCGAGGACGTCACCGGCGTCAACTGGCAGGACGCGGTCGAGTCGATCCTGCTGTGGCCGCTCAGGATCACGCCCGCGTTCGTCACCGGGAAGACCGAACGCAAGGCGCTGCCGGGCCACAGCGGCACGCGGGTCATCACCGACCAGTCGTTGCCCGAGCTGGAAGCACCGGCGGGCGGCCTCGCCCTGAGCGCACGGGACCTGGTCGCGTTCGCGCTCCACCACAACGCGGCCATGCGGCACGACCACCTGGCCGGGCACCGCGCGGGCCCGTACGGCCTCGCCGACGGCTGGGGCCTCGGCTGGGCGGTCTACGACGAGACCTGGTTCGGCCACGACGGCACCGGCGACGGCACCTCGTGCCACCTCAGGTTCGACGGGAACACGGTCGTCGCGCTGACCACCAACGCGGCCACCGGATCGGCGCTGTGGCAGGACCTCGTCGACGAACTGCGCTCCGACGGCATCCCGGTCGCCGACCACCGGCCGACCTCGACGGCCCCGGAAGCCTCTGCGGCACAAGCGGAAGCGCTGACCGGCCGCTACGCCAACGGCGACGCGCTGGTCGACGTCACCCACGAGAACGGACGGCTCGGCCTCGCGATCGACGGCGGGCCGGCCACACCCGTGACCTGTCACGCCGACCTGACCTTCACCGTGCCCGGAAGTCCCGCCACACCAGGGCGGTTCCTGCCGGGACGCCTGCTCCAACTCGGTGGCCGGACCGCCCGGCCCCACGCACCCGACGGGGGAACCCAGTGACGGCGACCGACAGCGCGGTGCGGGCCGTCCCGTTGTCCCGCAACCGCGCCTACAACGTCCTGTGGATGAGCAGGCTCGTCTCCGAACTGGGCAGCGAGCTCGCGCTGATCGGCTTCCCGTTGCTGATCCTCGCCACGACCCGCTCGGCCGTCGAGATCGGCCTCGTCGCCACCGTGATGGCCGTGGCGCTGCTCGCGGGGTCGGTGCCGGCCGGGTACCTCGCCGACCGGTTCGACCGCAAGGTCGTGATGGTGGTCTGCGAGGTCCTGCGAGCGGTCGCGATGGGCAGTGTGGCCGTGGCGTTGTACTTCGACGCCTACTCGTTGCCGCACATCCTCGTGGTGGCGGCGATCGACGGTCTGCTCGTCTCGGTGTTCGGTCCGGCCGAGGACGCCGCGCTGCCGAGCGTCGTCGCCCCCGACCAGCTCTCCCAGGCCGTGGCGCGCAACACCGCCCGCCCGTACATCGCGAACCTCGCCGGCCCGTTGCTCAGCGGCGTGCTCTTCACCGTCGACCACATGCTGCCGTTCGCGCTGAACGCGGTGATGCTCGTGATCTCCACGATCGCGTTGCTGACCCTGAGGTTGCCGAAGGGCAAGGCGGCGATCGAAGAGGAGGACGACGGCGCGCCGGTCGGACTCCGCTGGGTCTGGCAGCACCGTCCTATCAGGACGACGCTCGTGTGGGTCGCGTTGGTGCAGCTGGTGTTCAGCGCGCTGGTCGTCATCGTGCTGGCCGTCTCGGGCGAGGACCAGGTCGGTCCCGGCGAGGTCGGCGTGACGATGGCGTGCTTCGGCGCCGGTGGCCTGATCGGGGCCGCGGTCGCCGCCCGGCTGCACGCCGCGCTGCCCGCGTCCGTGATCATCATCGGCTTCTCCTGGCTCGCCGCCGTGCTGATCCTCGTCATGGCGTTCACGCCCGGCGGTGTCCTGCTCGGCGCCGTGCTCGGGCTGATCGCGTTCTTCATGCCCGTCACGGTCACGACGGTGATGACCTACCAGATGTCCGTCACCGCCGACGAGCTGCGCGGACGGCTCAGCGGTCTCGTCGGTCTCTTCGCCGGGCTCGCGGGCGCGCTCGGCCCGATCGCCGGCGGTGCGCTCGCCGGCGCGGGCGACGGCAAGACCGGCCTGCTGGCGTGCGCGGCCGTGGCCGCGGTGATCGCCGTCGGCGCCACCCTCAGCCCCACTCTCCGCCGTTTTCCGGCGCCCGGCAGGCAAGCGTCTTGACCTGCCTCCACCACCCGTTAAGGAGCTCCGTGAGCACCATGCAGGAAACCCAGTCACCGGCCACCGACGACGAACTGGGCAACCTCACCCAGTTCGAGTTCCTGGCCCTCAGCAGTTCTCTCAACCTCGCGGACGGGCACGCCCGCCAGGACCTGACCCTCGGCCAGTCGCGGGTGGTCGAGGACCTGCCGCAGCTGTGGGCGCAGGCGGCGAAGCAGCCGGTCGACGAGATCGAGCGCGAGGCGATCCGCACCTACTTCGAGACCCTCGGCCAGCACTCGTACCCGACGGCGGAGGGACGCGTCCTCAGCTGCTACTCGTCGTCCGTCGCGATGGAGATCTTCGCGCGGTCGCTCGCCACGGTCACCGGCCGGATCGCGCTGGTGCACCCCACGTTCGACAACATCCCGGACATCCTCCGGGGCGTCGGACTGGAACTCGTCGCCGTGGAGGAGGAACCGCTGCACGGCGGTGACCTGCCGGCCGAGCTGCTCGACTCGGTGGGCTGCCTCTTCGTCACCACGCCGAACAACCCCACCGGCAGGGTCATGGCCCGCGAACGGCTGGCGCGCCTCGCCGAGCAGTGCCGCGACCACGACGTCGTGCTCACGCTCGACACGTCGTTCCGCGGCTTCGACCCGGCCGCGCACTACGACCACTACGAGGTGCTGCAGAACAGCGGGTGCCGCTGGGTCGTCATCGAGGACACCGGCAAGCTGTGGCCGACGCTGGAGCTCAAGGTCGGCTGGCTGGTGTCGTCCGAGCACAACGGCCTGCCGCTCGGCAAGGTCTACTCGGACATCCTGCTCGGCGTCTCCCCGCTGATCCTGCTGATGATCAAGCGGCTCGCCGAGGACGCGGCCGAGGGCGGCCTCGCGGACCTGCACAGGTTCATCGCCACCAACCGGAAGATCGTGCGGGACGGGCTCGCCGGCATCCCCGAGGTGACGTTCCCGGACCCCGGCAGCCGCGCGAGCGTCGAGCGCGTGCACCTCGGGTCGCGCTCGGGTCTGCTGGTGTGGCAGGAACTCCGCAAGCACAACCTGTTCGCGCTGCCGTGCGGGCCGTTCCACTGGGCCCGTCCGGAGGAGGGCGAGAACTGCCTGCGGATCGCCCTGTCGCGGTCGCCTTCCGCCGTCGAGGCCGCCACGAAGCTGCTGCGGTCGGTGCTGGAGTCCTCGTGACGCCCTTCCCCCCGGCCTGGCGCCTCGGGGTCGTGCAGGAGGTCGCCCCGCCGGGCGTCCTCGACCTCGGGCCCGGCTATCCCGGCCCGGACCTGCAGCCGGTCGAGCTGATCCGGTACGCGTACGCGAGGGCGCTGGACGAGTTCGGGTCCGCCGCCCTCGCCTACGGGGACAACGCGGGAGCGCTCCCGTTGCGCGAGGTGCTCGCGCGACGGGCGTCCGCCGACCCGGCGAACGTCGTGGTCACCGCAGGCACCTCGCAGGCGCTGCACCTGCTCGGCACGACGTTCGGGAGGCCGGGGCAGACCGTGGTGACCGACCGCCTCGGCTACGACTACGGGCGCGCGATCCTCACAAGCTGCGGGTTGCGGCTGGTGCACGTGCCCGCGGACTCCGAGGGCATGGACCCGGCCGCGTTCGAGTCCGCTTTGGACGGTGACATCGCGTTCGCGTACCTGAATCCCACGTTCCACAACCCGACCGGACAGGTGGTGGGCGAACGCCGGCGGCGCGAGCTGCTGGAGGTCGCACGCCGGCGCGGGGTGCTCGTCGTCGAGGACGACGCGTACGCCGAGCTGGGCTTCGCCGCCGTGCCACCGCCGCTGGCCCGGCTGGATCCCGACGGCGTGATCCGGCTGGGCACGTTCTCCAAGACCCTCGGACCCGGCCTGCGGCTCGGCTGGCTGACGGCCGGACCCGCTGTGGTGCAACGGCTGCTCGGCCACGGGGTGTTCCACAGTGGAGGGTCGCTCAACCACCTGACGTCGCTGGCGGTCTCGGTGCTGATCGCCCAGGGCGAGTACGACCGGCACCTGGAACGCCTGCGCGTGCACCTGCGCGGCCGGCGGGACGCGTTGCTCGGCGCGCTCGGCGACATCGACGTGACGGCACCGGAAGGCGGCTTCTTCCTCTGGCTGCGCTTCGGGTCGTCCCACTCCGAGAACGGCCTGACGGCGGCCGCCGCCCAGGCCGGGGTGCGGGTCGCCGCCGGGTCGCGGTTCGGTGCGTCCGGCGCGCCCCGCGTCCGCCTGTCCTACAGCCTCAACCGACCGGAAGAACTCGCGGCCGCGGGCCGTGCGCTGCGCACGACCTGGGCACTAGCGGAACGGATCAGCTCATGACCGCAACGAGCCTGCCCACGCCCACCGGTTACAGCCTGCCGCTGTCGCCGAGCGGCACGTCGTCGATGGTCACGCCGCCGCCGTGGCACTTCGCCGGCGACGTGATCATGGTCGACTACCGGGTGGACCCGGACGCCGCCGCGCGGTTCCTGCCGCCGGGCCTCGACCTCGGTCCCGACCCCGGCGCGGCCGCCGCCGTGTTCGCCGAGTGGCAGTGGTGCTCGCAGTCCGGCGCCGAGCTCGAAGACCCGGCGACCTGCCAGTTCACCGAGTTCCTGCTGCTCATCGGCTGCGGCTATCAGGACCGTCCGATGGCGCGCTGCCCGTACGCGTGGGTCGACGCGCCGGTGCCGATGGTGCGCGGCTGGATCCAGGGCATGCCGAAGCAGTTCGGCCAGATCCACCAGACGCGGCCGAAGCCCGTCGGGGTCGCCGGGCAGCGGCCGGGACCGGGGGAGAGGCTGCACGGGTCGTTGTCGGTGTCCGGCAGGCGCGTCGCCGAGGCGAGCGTGAAGATCACCGGGCTCGCCGACGAACCGCCCGTGCTGCACACCGTTCCGCTGGTGCACACCCGGTACTTCCCGGCGTGGACGCCCGAAGACGAGCCGGTCAGCCAGCTGGTCAGCTCCGAGGTGACCGGCGTCGAGTTCACGCCGGTGTGGCAGGGCGAGGCCGACCTGCGGCTGTTCGACGTGCTGGACGGCGACTTCGCCGCGCTGGCACCGGTCGAGGTCGGCGCGGGCTACGTGTTCTCCTACGCCGAGACGCTGGTGGGTGGCCGCCTGCTCGGCTGACCGGCCGATCCGGGAGGATGGGGTGGTGAGGGCGATCTGGGGTGGAGTGCGTCGAACCGCGCCCACGATGCTGCTCATGGCGCCTTCGGCGGTCGTGACGGCACTGGTCCCGTTCGCCCTGCTGCTCGCCGCGCTGTCGATCCTCGCGGGCGGGCTGGGGCTGGTCTTCCTGCCGTTGGTGCTGGTCGTGCTGCGGCTGTGGACCGACACGCACCGGATGCTCGCCGGGCACTTGCTCGGCCGCCCGGTGCGCCGGCGGTTCCAGCCGTTGCGGGGCGGGGTGTTCAGCTGGTGGCGCGGGGTCTTCGGCGACCCGACGACGTGGCGCGACCTCGCGTGGCTGCCGGTGCAGGTGGTCGTGGGGCTGCCGCTCGGGCTGCTCACGGTGCTGGCGCTGGGACTCGGGCTCGCGTCGCTCGCGGGCACGTTGTTCTGGTGGGCGCTGCCGGACTCCGACCCCGTGCAGCTGCTGCCGGGCGTCACGATCGGCGACTGGGGAACGGCCGTGCTCAGCGGTGTTCCGGTGCTGCTGGTGTCCGGCGCGTTGCTGGTGTTCGTGCTGCCGAGTCTCGCCCGCTGGTGGGCCGCGCTGACGCTGGCCGTGCTGGACCGGTCCGACGCCGAGCAGCTCGAGGAACGCGTCGAGGTGCTCACGTCGTCGCGGGCCGGAGCGTTGGCCGCGCACGGCGCCGAACTGCGCCGCATCGAACGCGACCTGCACGACGGCGTCCAGGCGCGGCTGGTGTCGATCGCCCTGCGGCTCGGCATCGTGAAGCAGACGATGGGCAGCGAACCCGAGGTGGCGTCGAAGCTGCTCGGCGAGGCGACCGAGGGCGTCGAGGCGGCGATGACGGAGCTGCGCACCATCGTGCGCGCGATCTACCCGCCGATCCTCGCGGACCGAGGCCTGGCGGGAGCCGTGCGGTCGCTCGTGGCGGACTGCCCGGTGCCCGCGCACCTGGACCTCGACGAGACCGGTGAGCTGCCGGCCGCGGTGGAGACGGCGGCCTACTTCGTGCTCGCGGAGGCGTTGACGAACGTGGCCAAGCACAGCGGCGCGAAGTCCGTCGACGTGCGGGTGCACACGGCGGGAGAACGGCTGGTCGTGGACGTGACGGACGACGGCCGCGGTGGCGTCGACGAGGCGGGCGGCAGCGGGGTGGTCGGCATCCGGCGCCGCGTCGCCGCACTGGACGGAGTGGTGACGGTGACGAGCCCGGCGGGCGGACCGAGCAGGATCGTGGTGGAGCTGCCGTGCGGGCGGTGATCGCGGAGGACAACGTCCTGCTGGCCGAAGGGCTCGCGTTGTTGTTGTCCAGAGCGGGTTTCGAGGTCGTGGCGCGGGTCGTCGACGGCGAGAGCTTCGTCGAGGCGGCCGTCGAGCACCGGCCCGAGGTGGCGATCGTCGACGTGCGGATGCCGCCGACGTTCCGCGACGAGGGCATCCGTGCCGCGCTGGAGGCCCGGCGGCGCGTGCCCGGGCTGCCGATCCTCGTGCTCTCGCAGTACGTCGAGACCAGTTACGCCACCGAGCTGATGGCCGACTCGCCCGGTGGCGTCGGCTATCTGCTGAAGGACCGGGTGTCGCGGGTCGAGGAGTTCGTGGACGCGCTGGTGCGGGTCGCGGGCGGCGGCACGGTGATGGACCCCGAGGTGGTGCGGCAGCTGCTGACCCGCCGGGCTCACGACCCGATCGACGCGTTGTCCCCGCGCGAACGCGAGGTGCTCGCGTTGATGGCGCAGGGCCAGGACAACACGACCATCCGGGAACGCCTGCACATCACCGAATCCTCCGTGCAGAAGCACATCGGCGCGATCTTCGGCAAGCTCGGGCTGCAGCCGGCGGACAGCGGCAACCGGCGGGTGCTGGCCGTGCTCGCGTACCTCAACAGCGAGCGCGACTAGTCCGTTCGAGGGTGTAGGTAGCTGCACCCCCAAGATCGCAGCGAACTGCGATGTGCCGAAGTCTCCGAATGAGTTGACTTGGGGACATGTTCGGCACAAGGGGAGAGACGACCGCATCGGTCGGCAGGTCGCTCGGCGACGCCGTCACGTTGATGGACGTGACGATGAACTACGGCACGAAGTACGCCGTGGTGCACGCCGTCCGGCAGGTGGCGCTGGGCTTCGGCCGCGGCTCGATGACGGCGGTGATGGGCCCGTCCGGTTCCGGCAAGACCACGCTGCTGCACTGCGCGGCCGGTCTGATCAGGCCGAGCGCCGGACAGGTGTTCATCGGGGAGACCGACATCAGCAGGCTCGACGAGGACTCGCTCGCCCGGCTGCGCCGCAGCCGCATCAGCATGGTGTTCCAGGCCTACAACCTGTTGCCCGCCCTGACCGCCGAGCAGAACGTGATGCTGCCGTTGCGGCTCGCCGGGCAGAAGCCGCCGTCCTCCCAGGTGATCGACGCCCTGCGTCAGGTCGGGCTGGCCGACCGCGCGAAGCACCGTCCCGGCCAGCTCTCCGGTGGTCAGCAGCAGCGCGTGGCGATCGCCCGTGCGTTGATCACCAACCCCGAGGTGCTCTTCGCCGACGAACCCACCGGCGCGCTCGACGTCCACAACGGACGCGAGGTGCTGAGTGCGTTGCGGCACCTCGTGGACGTGCGCGGGCAAACCGTCATCATGGCCACCCACGACCCGATGGCCGCGGCCTGTGCGGACCGCGTGGTGTTCCTCAGCGACGGCGTCGTGGTGGCCGAGCAGCGGCAGCCCACGCCCGAGTCGGTCGCGGCCAAGCTCGCCGCGCTGGGGGGCTGAGCGTTGTTCTGGATCTCTCTGCTGTCGGTGCGAACACGCTGGAAGCTGTTCACCGGCCTGATCGTCGTGGTCGTGCTGGGCGTCACGATGCTCGCCGCCACCGGTCAGATGTTGCTGGCCACCAGGGACGCCTCGCTGGTGCGCGACCAGATCGGCGCCGGCCGGTTCGAGGCCGCCTCGGTGGTGGTGCGGGCGCAGCAGCGTGCGCACATTCCGACCGACGACGGCGAGACGACGTTCGACTACGCGCCGTTGTTGCTGGAGGCGCGCCGGGTTCCGGCCGGTCTCGGGTCCACTGTGGACGCCGTGCCGGGGGTGAAGTCCGTTGCGCTGGACCGCACGTTCTCCGCGACCCTCGTCGGGGGTCCGGACGGTACGCGGGCGGGCCACGGCTGGTCGAGCGCCGCGCTGGCGCCGTACGAGCTGACCGGGGGAAAAGAACCGCGTGCGCGGGACGAGGTCGTGCTGGACGCGGACACCGCGGCCGCGCAGAACCTCGAACCGGGCGACCGCACGCAGGTCATCACGCTCGGCGGGGTCCGGGACGTGAAGGTCGCCGGTGTGGCCCGTGGACCTGGTGGGGACGGCCGGTTCGCGGTGAGCTCCGTGTTCTTCACCGATGACGTCGCCGCGGAACTGTCCGGTGCCAAGGACTCCGTGGACGCCGTGGGTGTCTTCGCGGAGGACGGGGTCGCCGCCGAGGCGTTGGCCGAGCAGCTGCGGACGGCGTTGGGGGACCCGGGGCTGGTCGTCGTGACCGGCACGGACAAGCTCGACCCCGCGACGGTCAGCGACTACACCAGTGCCGTCACCGACTCGGGTTCGTTCCTGGCGATCACCGCTCTGATCTCGGCGTTCGTGTCGGTGTTCGTGGTCGCGAGCACGTTCGCCTTCGTGGTGGCGCAACGAAGGCGCGAGCTGGCGTTGCTGCGAACCGTTGGTGCCACGCCGAAGCAGGTGCAGCGGATGATGATCGGCGAGTCCGCGATCGTGGGCACGCTGGCGTCGCTGGTCGGCTGCGTGCTGGGGGCGATCGGCGGGCAGATCTTGGCCGGGCTGACCGTGAGCTTCGGCATCGCCCCGCCCGGTTTCAGCGCGCCCGTCGCGCCGTTGGCCCTGATCGTCGCCTTCCTGGTGGGCGTGGGGGTGTCGGTCGCCGGTGTGTTCGCCGCGTCGAGGCAGGCCGGCAAGGTCGCCGCGGTCGAGGCGTTGCGCCAGGCCGACGTCGAGAAGGGCGTGATGACCCGCGGCCGGTGGCTGATCGGGATCGGCTTCTTCGCCCTGGCGTTGCTGATGATCCTGCTGATGGCGCGCGTGGGCGGGGAGGCGTCGGTCGTCTTCGCGATCGTGCTGACCGAGGTGCTGGTGGTCGCTCTGGCCGCGCTGGCGCCGTTGTTCGTGCCGCCACTGGTGTGGCTGCTGGCCCGGCCGTTGTCCGCGTGGACCGACGTGACCGGCATGCTGGCGGGCGCCAACAGTCGTTCCGCACCACGCCGGGTGGCCGCGCTGGCCGCGCCGATCCTGATCACCGTGGCGATCGGGTCGTCGATGCTGGGCGTGATCGCCACGACCTCGGCGACGGCGGCGGCGGACGCCCGTGCGCACCTCTCCGCGCCGTTCGTGGTGACGGCGTCCAGCGGGGCCGGGCTGCCGAAGGACACGATCGACAAGATGAAGTCGATCTTCGGTGTCGCGGACGTCGCGGGCGTCGTGAAGACCAACGGCTGGGCGCCCAACCTGGGCGAACCCGACCAGGTCACGATGGGGGTGGCCGACCCGAGGACGCTGGGCACGGTCTTCAAGGTGGCGCCGTCGGCCGGTTCGCTGGACGCGTTCACCGGCGCGACGGTGGTGGTGAACCGCGAGGCTTCGGGGTTGCTGGGCTGGACCGCCGGGCAGCAGACCACGGTCTACCTGGGCGACGGCACGGCCGTGCCGGTGACGGTCGCGGCGGTGCTGGGTGCGGACGCCGGCCTGCCGGACATCCTGCTGACGCCGGAGATCGCGGCAGGGCACGTGCACGACCCGTTGACCAGCGAGGCCTACGTGACCTTGAAACCCGGCACTGACCTGGACGACGTCCGGGACGCGCTGGCGGAGATCCCGGCCGTGACGGTCGCGACCTCCGAGGAGTGGCTGAGCAGCCAGTCGCAGAACTCCCAGCAGGACAACCTGGTCGCCATCGCGCTGCTGTTCGGCATGGCCATCCTCTACACCGGCATCTCGATCGCCAACACGCTCGCGATGTCGATGGGCGAACGAACCGAGGAGATCAGGCTGATGCGCCGGATCGGGGCCACCGGCCGGCAGATCACCGGCGTGATGCTGGGCGAGATCATGGCCGTGGTGCTGGTGGGCGTGGTCCTGGGCCTGCTGGTCGCGGTCGTCACCGTCGTGGGTGTGTGGCGCGGACTCGCCTCGACGGGCGCGGAAGCCGTGATGGACCTGCCGCTGCTGCAACTCATCGGGGTGGTGGCGACCTGTGTGGTGATCGCGCTGGCGGGCGGCATGGTGCCGACGATGCGCGCGCTGAAGGTGACCGCGGCGGCACGACCCGCGGAGTAGAGGCCAGGGGCCGTCACCCTCCCCCTGACGGCCCCGTCCTCCGCAACCACCACAGCCCGAGCACGGGCAGGACGAGAGGCACGAACCCGTAGCCGATGCCGAAGAACGACCACACCGTGGCCTCCGGGAACTCCTGCGGCACCAGCAGACTCGCCGCCCCGACGAGCAGCACGCCCGCCAGTTCGATCGAGCACGCGACCAGCGCGACCCGGCGCCCGCCCCTCGCCAGCGCGATCGTCGCGAGCACGTAGACCAGCGCGGCGAACGCCGACAACAGGAACGCGACCGGCGCGTGCTCGAACCGGGTGCCGATCTGCACCGCCGACCGCGCCGTCGCGGCGAGCGCGAAGATGCCGTAGACGGCGATCAGCATGCGGCCGGGACCCTCGCGCAACTCAGGCATGGCCTGCCCAGATCTGCCCGAGTCGCAGGATCATCACGGGCACGCTCAGGCACGCCACGACCAGCACGCCCGCGCTCCACCGGGTGCGTTCGGCGGCCGACCAGGCCACGCCGACCGGCACGATCACGAGCGGCCCGAGCAGGTAGCCGACGAACGAGAACGTCTGGATCTCGCGGTCGAGTCCCGCCAGCGCGGCGAACCCGGCGAAGGCCTGGACGAGCAGGCCCAGTTCGAGCACGGCCATGGTCCCCAGCAGCCCCTTGGACAGGGTCGTCAGCGGCAGCAGGGCTTTGTTCAGCGCGATCAGCAGGCCCGCGTAGGCGGCACCCGCGAGCGCGAGGACGGTCAGCACCGTCGGCAGCACGTCGATCATGAGGCTCTTCCGGGTAGCGTTGGGGACACCCCGGAATCTAGCTGACCAGCAGATACCGCTCGTCGTCGATCTCCCGTCCCCACAACGCGGCGTCGTCCAGCACTCTGACCTCGGCCTCCCGTCCCGCGCCGCGCACGAGTTCCAGGCACTCGGCGGCGCTGAGCCCGACCCCCGTGGACCACCGCCCCTCCACGAGCACCATCGTCCCGCCCGGCCTGAGCAACCCGGCCCAGCGGTGGAGTGCGGCGGCGGGATCGGGCAAGGCCCACAACACGTGCCGTGCCAGCACGACGTCCGCCGACCCCGGCTCGTACGGCGGCGTCGAGGCGTCGCCCTCCACGAACTCGGCTTCGACCCCGGCGGCCTCCGCCTTGGCTCGCGCGGCGGCGACCATCCGTCCGGAGAGGTCGACCCCGCGCACCTGATGTCCTTGCCGGGCTAGCAGAACGGACAGGCTGCCGGTGCCGCACCCGAGGTCGACGACGCGCGCCGGGGCGTCCGGCAGCAGCGGCAGGAGCAGTGCCGCCCACGCGTCGCGCACGGCGGGGTCGAGCAGTCCGTGATCGGGTTCCTCGTCGAACGCCGCCGCGTGCCGGTCCCAGAACTCGCGCACCTCGTTGCTCATGGACCCGACCGTACTGGCGACCGTGCCCGGTTCCGGCCCGGTATTGACATAGCTCCCATCAGCCAACAACCATGGAAGCGCTCTCATAACCGGTCTGGACCAGTTCTCGATCGGAGTTCACCGACCGTCCCTCGCAGTCCGGGTCGGTGACCTGCCGGCAGAGCACCCCCTGCACAAGGAGCACCATGCGCACTCGAACGAAGTGGTTGAGCGCGCTCGCCGCGCTGGCGGCGACCGCATCGGCGGCTATCGCGATTTCCCCGGCCCAGGCCATCGGTCCCGACCTGTTGCCGTTGAACGTCACCAACAACAGCGGCAGATCCGAGTCAGTGCACCTGTACGTCCTGGGCACCGACATCCGCAACGGCCGCCTCGGGTACGTCAACCAGGGCGGCGCCTTCACGCCGTGGTCGCCGGGCGGCAACCCGCCCACCCCCGCACCGGACGTGTCCATCGCCGGCCCAGGCCAGGGCGGCACCACCACGCTGCGCGTGCCCCGGTTCATCTCGGGCCGCGTCTACATGTCGTTCGGGGAGAAGCTGAAGTTCTTCCTGACGCCCGACGGCCTGGTGCAACCCGCGCCGTGGGCGGGCGGCGACCCGAACAGCGGCATCCTGTTCGACTGGAGCGAGTTCACCTACAACGACGCCGGCCTGTGGCTCAACAGCTCGCAGGTCGACATGTTCGCGGTCCCGCACGCGGTGACCGTGACCGGCGCGAGCGGCGCCACGAAGAAGACCGGCGAGCTGAAGCCGGGCGGCCGTGACGCCGTCATCAACGGCATCCGCGGCCAGGCCGGCTGGGGCGGCTCGATCATGACCCGCGGCGACGGCACCGTGCTGCGCGTGCTCGCCCCCGGCAAGGCGGCCGACGTCGGCAACTTCGACCGCAACTACCTCGACCCGTACATCAACCAGGCGTGGAACTCCTACACGGGCAGGACTTTGACCGTGCAGCCGTTCGGCGACCGTCCGGACGTGAAGTACTTCGGCCGCACCTCCGGCAACAACATGAACTTCACGAACTCCGCGGGCCAGCAGGTCGCGTCGTTCGCGAAGCCGTCCACGTCGAACGTCTGGGGCTGCGACGGCGCCCTGCACGCCCCCAACGACCAGATCGTCGGCCCGATCGCCCGCACCCTGTGCGCCGCGCTGCACCGCACCACGCTGGACCGCATCACCACCCAGCCGGGCGGCGGCCCCGCGGACTTCTACCAGGGCGCCATCACCAACCACTACTCGAAGCTCGTGCACCAGAACATGGTCGACGGCAAGGCGTACGGCTTCGCGTTCGACGACGTGCAGGCCCAGGAGTCCCTGGTGCACGACGGAGACCCGCGCTCGGCCGGCATCGTCCTGACCCCGTTCAGCGGCGGCTCCAACCCGCCCACCGGCAACTTCAGCAGCATCGTCAGCGACTGGCACGGCAAGTGCATCGACGTGCCGAACTGGAACTTCGCCGACGGCCAGCGCCTCATCGTGTGGAACTGCACGGGCGGCACCAACCAGAAGTTCGAGTGGGTGAACGGCACCCTGCGCACCGAGAACAACAAGTGCGTGGACGTGGCCTGGGGCTCCCGCGACAACGGCGCGGCGGTGCAACTGGCCACCTGCTCCGGCAACCCGGCCCAGCAGTTCGTCCTCTCGGGCGCGGGCGACCTGGTCAACCCGCAGGCGAACAAGTGCGTGGACATCGCCGAGTGGAACCCGAACAACGACGCCGTCCTGCACATGTGGGACTGCGTGGGCGGCGCCAACCAGAAGTGGCACCGCGGCTGACGTTCTCCTCTCGACCTGACGCCGGGGCGGCTCGTACGCCCCGGCGTTCGTCGTACCCGCCGCCGCGAACCGCTCGAACGCCCTAGCCGAGCACCGCCCGAATCAGCCCGGCGCTGCCGAAGATCAGCACGATGGCGAGCGACATCCACCCGGCCCGTGCGCCGAGCAACCCGGCACTCGGTGACTCCTGCGAGCGTGCTCGGGCGTTCAGCGCCTCGGCGCGCAGCACGCAGGCGAGCACGCCGACCCAGATCGCGAACACGGCCAGGAACACGGGATGGCCGAAGATCCCGCCGATCAGGAGTCCTGTGAGGATCGGCGTGAAGACGGCGATCCAGAGCGTGCGGAAGAGCAGCCCCCATCGATAGATGCCGGTGGCCACACCGTCCTCCGCTCGCCGCGTGCGCCATCTCCAGCTTCGCTACCTTACGTGATCGACTGAGCACTTTCAGTTCAAGCTTCGGCGACACGAACTACCTGCAGCCGTCGAGGTAGCGCAGGCGCAGGGGTCTGACCGTCGATCTGAGCGTTCGGGCAACGCGCTGCGAGCCGTTGTGGAATCCTTTGGTCCGTCCGGACGAATGTGGATGGAGCTCTGGGGTGAAGACGCCGGAAGAGTGGATGCGCGACTTCGAAGCGAAGATCGCCGACGCACAGGCGAAGGCGGCCGCCGTCCAGGAAGGACTCGCGCAGGCCAGCGGGTCGGCCTCGTCGAACGACGGGACGATCACGGTGAGCGTCGCGCCCAACGGTGCGCTGACCGGCCTCGAGCTGACCGCGGACGCCATGCGCAAGCAGCACGGTCAGCTGTCCGCCGAGATCCTGGAGATCGCGCGCAAGGCGCAGCGGGGCGCGGCCGTGAAGGTCGCGGAGACGTTCGCCGCGGTCGAGGGCGAGGGCTCCGAGACGTACCGCGTGATCACCGAGTACCTCCCGCCGCCGGAGGAAGAAGACAAGCCGGGCGCTCCCGCCTACGCGTTCAACGAGGAGTACGAGGAACGCGCCGCGACCGCCCCTCCGCCGCCCGCGCGCCGTCCCGCGCCCCGGCCGAGCAGCGATGAGGACGACGACTTCAGCGACGGCTCGATCTTCAAGAACCGCTGAAACGCTCTGGGGGAGCCATGTCCGAGGAGAACAGCACCACCACGTGGTCGACGGGTGCCGGTGTCGTCGACAGCGTCGCCGGGTTCGTCGACTCGCTGACGTCGGAGTCGGAGGGCGAGGGGCCTGACGTCATCGACGTCGCGCTGGGCGGCGCCGGAATGGTCGTCGACGTCGTCGCCACGATGGCGAACCCGCTCGGCATGCTCGCGTCCGCCGGCGTCGGCTGGCTGCTCGAGCACGTCGACTTCCTGCGCGAGCCGCTGGACGCGTTGCTGGGCAACCCCGACGAGATCAACGCGAACACCGACCAGCTCAAGCAGGCCGCGCTGCAGATGAAGATGATCGCGCAGGAGCATCGCGAGGACCTGCGCTCCGTCGCCGACTGGGAGGGTTCGTCCGGCGACGCGTTCAAGCGCGAGATGGACCAGATGGCGGGCGAGTACGAGGCGCTCGGCAAGACGATGGACGGCACCGCTGCCATCTACGCGTTGTCCGGCGCCCTGGTCTGCGAGCTGCGGTCGCTGGTCTTCGGCTGGATCTCCGACCTCATCGGCGAACTGATCGCGAGCGCGCTCATCGCCGCCGCGTCCGCCGTGGTCACGCTGGGCAGCTCGATCGCCGCGTTCGCCGGCTACGCGGGCACCCGCGCCGCCATGATGGCCACCAAGATCGCGGGCAGGCTCTCGAAGCTCGCCTCCGCCATGGCCCGCTTCGGCGGCCGCATGGCGCGGCTGGCCGAGAAGATGGAGGGCCTGGTCAAGGGCCTGGAACGGTTCGCGGAGTACGGCGGCTACGCGAAGACCGCCTACGACGCCGTGAAGCCGTATGACATGCCCCCTGCCACCGCCTGATGACCGGCCGCCCCAGGGGTTCCTCCTCACGCCACGGCGGTAGCTCCCCGAGCAGCCACACGCCGTCCCCGTCACCGTCGTCGCCCACGCCAGGAGGCCTGGGCGGCGGCCGCGGCACCCGGATGGACCCGGACGCCGTCGAGTCGCTGGGCGGCAAGATCACCGGCCGAGGCGACCAGGTCCGCTCCTCGGTGGCGAGCAAGCTCAACATCAACGCCACCTCGGGCAGCGCCGGCGTCTTCGGTCAGGTGGCCATGCAACACGCCGACCGAGCCATCCAAACGGCCCGCGGCGGCGCCGAAAAGGCAGCCTCCGCCGCAGACCACGCAGGCACCAAAACCCGCGAAACGGCCCAAACGGCCCGCAACACCGACCAGTCGGTCGCCTCCTCGATGAACCGAATCGAGTCGAAGGCGCCAACCCAGCCCAAGGCCTCGACCACCGCCACCCCGACCGCGTCGACCTCGGCGTCTTCTTCAGGCACCCGAGCCTCCACGCCCCCTTCACTCCCCAGCGGCCCCGCAGGCACCACCAGGCCGCCGTCGGTCGCGGCCCCGTCGGTGAAGCTGCCGCCCTCCACCCCGTCCACCCCGGCACCCCGCACCCCGAACCCGTCCACGGGCCAGGGCCGCCCACCAGCAGGAACGCCCACGCCGGGCCGTCCCTCGGCTGGTGGCCCGGTGCCAGGTGTGAGCGGCCCGCCCGCAGGCCAGGGCCGTCCACCTGCGGGAACGCCTGCGCCAGGCCGTCCGCCGGTCGGTGGCCCGCCTTCGGGCATGGGTGGCCCGCCCGCCGGCACGGCAGCCGCCGCAGGCCAAGGACGTCCACCCGCAGGTGCGCCTGCACCGGGCCGTCCACCGGCTGGTGGCCCGCCTTCGGGCATGGGTGGCCCGCCCGCCGGCACGGCAGCGGCCGCAGGCCAAGGCCGTCCACCCGCCGGCGGCACACCGGGCTCGCCTCCGCCCGGCGGCCAGAACCGCGCACCCGGCATGCCTCCCGCCGGTATGCAGGCCCCAGGAGCCCCCGCTCCAGGCCGAGGCGGCCACACCCCTCCCACCGCGCCGCAGGGCTTCGGCGGGCAGAACCCCCGTTCCAGTGCGCCGCCGAACACCCTGGGCGCCCCGCCGAACAACCCGGGCATGTCGCCGAACAACCCCGGCACGCGCCCCGGCGGCCCAGGCATGCCGCCAGCAGGCCACACCACACCGTCCGGTGGCCCCGGCATGCGCCCCAACGCACCCGGCACGCACCCGAACGCGCCAGCCACGCACCCCAACCCGCCGGCCACCCATCCGAACGCGCCAGCCACTCACTCCAATACGCCTGGCGCCCGCCCGAACGCGCCCGGCGCCCACCCCGGTGCGCCTGGCACCCGCCCCACCGCGCCCGCCGCCGGCACCCGCCCGACCGCGCCCGGCGCCCACCCGACCACTCCCGGCCTCCCGCCCGCCCACCAGCGCCCAGCCGGCCCGCCTCCCGGCATGCACCAGCAGGCACCGGGCATGCACGCCCCACCCGCACACCGCCAGCCCGGCGCACCGGGCCAGCCACCCGTTCCCCACGGCGGCAACCACCGCCAAAGCGGCCCACCGCAGCAGTTCGCACCGCCGGCACGCCCGCAACACCACACCCCGGCGCCCTACGGCCCTCCAGGCACGCACCCGAACGCGCCCCAGCACCGCAACCAGCCCACCCCCGGCACGCACCCCAACCCGCGCCACCCCAACCCGCAAAGCCACCAGCAGGCACCGGCCAGGCACCCGAACCAGCCGAACACCCAGCCGCCGCCCGCCCACCACACCACGCACAACCCCCAGCCCACGCACCCGCCGCGCGGCACCCAGCCCACGCCGGGCACGCACCAGCCGCCCGCGCACCAGCCGTCACCCGCCCACCAGCAGCCCGGCACCCACCAGCAGCCCGGCACCCAGCAACCTGCCCACCAGCCACCGCCCGCGAACCAGCCACCACCGGCGCACCAGCAGCCACCCGCGCACCAGTCCACAACGGACACCCAGCCCCAGCACTTCTCGACGCCCCCACCCGGCCCCGACGGCGGCCCCCCGGTCGCCATGCGGCACCTGGACCCGTCCCAGTACGGCGTCGACCCCGCCCACGTCGTGCACCGCGACGTCCCGGGCTGGATGCGCGACGAGAACGCCCTCTACCGCGGCGACAGGCGTTCGCCGGAGGAGATCAGGGCGGCGGGCGGGTTCGACGTGCCGCGGGCCGACGCCAAGCCCGACCTCGTGCAGCACGTCGACGGCGAGACCAACGCGTTCGTCAGCACCAGCTCCGACACGAAGGTCGCGAGGGAGGAGGCGGGCGTCGGCTTCGGTGCCATGTACGTGGTCAAGGCACCGGGCGGCATCATGACCGACCCGACGCTGGACAACGTCGGCCACCACCGCCGGTACGAAGAGAAGGAAACGCTCTTCCCCGGCGGCATCGACTGGCGCTACGTCGAAGGCTGGCACGAGGTCCGGTACGAGTCGGGCGAGGGCCGCGTGCTCGGTCCGTTCGTGCCGAACCCGGACTTCGTCGGACACCGGACCGACACCACCACGCAGTCGAGCGACCGCCCGGCAGACACCACCACGCAGTCGGGCGACCGCCCGGCAGACACCACCACGCAGTCGAGCGACCGCCCCGCAGCCAACGAACCGGAACCGCCGCGGCACACCGAGCCCCCGGCCAAGACCGACGTACCCGAGCAACGCCAGTCCGGCCCGACCCAGCCGCTGCCGGCCAAGCCGCTCCCACCGGACGTGCCGCGCCCGTCCATCACGGAACGCCTCAACACCTCACCGGCGGACAACACCCCGCCGCGCACCGAGCAACCACCGTCGCAGGTGCACGACCGCCTGAACACGCCCGAACCGCACCACGACACCCCGGCCCACCCCGAGCCGGAAACCCCCAAGCACCAAGACGAACAACCGTCCAAACAGGACCAAAACCAAGATCCAGCCCCGCAAGAAGAGCCTCAACGACCGCAGAAACCGCTGAGCGACCGCCTCGGCCCGCTCAACGACGAGCTCGACGCGAACGTGCGCGACCACGTGCACACCACCCCGGCCGGCATGTCCATCTTCGACAGGAGCCAGGACAAGAACGGCTACTACACGGCCAGGGAGCTCCCGAGGATCCCCGGCCAGTTCGTCGTCGACCTCCACAGCAACGCCACCAACGCACGGGTCGGCAACTACCCGCTCACCCCGAGGGACGTCGCGGACATCGTCCGCGCCAACCCCGACTACCGGGGCGAGCCGATCACCCTCGTCGGCTGCGACACCGGCAGGCGCGACGACGGCTTCGCGGCACAGCTCGCCCGCGAGCTCGACGCACCGGTCACCGCCCCCAACACCGACGCCTGGGTCGACTACCACGGCAACCTCTTCGCCACCAGGAGCGACGACGACGGCCGCCCCGGCTGGCCCCCGAACGGCGAGTGGAGCACGTTCGGCCCGGACGGCTCCCAGCAGATCCACGAGAGCCCCCACCCGCCGGGCCACACGCCGGAGTGGGGCGACGACACCCCCGAGTACGCCCCGGAGACCGCGGAACGGCGCGGCGAGCGCGAAGACGACTTCCGCGACATGCGCGACGACAACCGCGAGAAGCGCGAGGAAGGCCTCGACTCGGTCCGCGAGCTCACCGGCCGCAACCCGAGCACCGACGCCGAACGCCGTCCGCACGAGCGCACCCTGTCGACGGCGCGCTACCGCAGCGACCGCGACGGCGAGTCGGCCGACTTCTACAACTTCAGCGGCAAGCAGCACGACTGGAGCCCGGCGGCGGAGGCCCCGCAGCAGCCGCCGAAGAACGAGCGCCTCTTCGAGACGTCCAACGCCACCTCCTACGACCCGGAGGGCGGCGGCTGGCGCGACGGCGGGGGCACCCCCAGGACCAACGACTCCGAACCGAAGATGTTCGAGGACCTGGCACGCCACCAGCTCGCCGAGCACAGCGGGCTGTCCGAGAACGAGGTCAACACGGCGTTGCGCGAGGCCAACAAGACGGTCGACACGCTCAACAAGGAAGACCCGAACTACTACCGCGACGGCTACAAGGGCGAGGTGCAGCGCACGCAGGACCGCATGTCCCTCGCGATCGACGAGCTGAACCGGCGCGGTGCGGCACGGGCGGAGGCGAACGGCACCACGTACACGCCGTTCTCCGCCGCGGACATCTCGGGCGACCTCCGCATGGTGGTAGACCTGCCGTCGGCCAAGCGCGACGGAACCCCGGCCGAGTTCCAGATCTGCCTGTCGTGCCAGAAGATCATGCTCGCCTACGAGCGGATCTTCCCGAACATGCGCCTGGAAGTCGTCAACCGAGCTGGAGAGAGGCTGTACCCGCTGTGAACCAACCGACCGGCACCCCGAACGACCGCATCGGCGCGATCTTCGACCGCGTGTGCGCGAACGGTCTGCGGCGCGGATCCGTGGCGGGCGCGACCGACGACCAGATCGACCAGATGGCGGCGGACCAGGGCGTGGACCGCGTTCCCGAGGCGGTGCGCGAGGTCTTGCGCATCATGGGTGTCCGATCAGGACTGTGGCTGGCCGGGACGGCGTTCGGCGTCGACGCGATGACCGCCGAACGCAAGCGCCACGCCGTCGCCACGCTCAACGGCCTCGAGAACCACGAGCTGGCAGACCCGCGCGGACTCCTCGCGCTCACCGCACACCAGGGCTACGCCTACCACGTGATCGACGGTGCCGACCTCGACCAGGACGACCCGCCGGTCTGGGACGTCGTCGAGGGCGAGAGCGCGCGCCGGGCATGGGACAGCGTCAGCGACTGGTTCGCCGGCACCGCCCCGAACGTCGCCGATCTCCGCGACATGCTCGAGATGATGGAAGAGATGGGCAAGCAGCCGCCGAAGTGGGCCGAGTTCGTCGAAACGCGCCAGTCGTGACCGTCTTTCCGTTGTGCGGCAGGGAGTGAAGCACGTGCAGTACGACATCGCGATCGACGGTGACAAGGCGTTCCGGATCGAACCGGGCGCGGACGCGACGGCACCGCGCTACGAGACGGTGCTGGGCGCCGAGATCTGGCGCATCACCGACGAGGGCGCGGCGCCGACGGACCTGGATCCGTTGCAGGGCACCGTGAGCACCGAGCGGTTGATCCTCCTCCGCACGGTGCCGCCGCTGCCCGGCGCGTGGCCGCAGTACCCGTCGATGGGACCGGGGGACAGGTCGCCCCGCAGCAACACCTCGATCCGCGACCAGGTGGAGGCCGCCCTGGTCGCGCTCGCGCCGGAGGGCTGGCAGCGGATCGACCTCCGGTGCCGCGTGATGGCCCGCCGGATGGAGGTCGAGGCGACGGTCACGATCGACGGCACCACCCACGTCTGGGCGCCGCCGGTGATGGTCAGCCAGTGGCTGCACCGCCTGCGGATGCGGGAGTTCCACAGCAGCATGGGCGTCTGGTTCACCGCGACCCACGCGTTCGTGGCGGGCGGCGAGACCGAGCGCCACTTCTTCATCGACGGCCCACCGGACTGGCAGATCCAGGTGGACTACGGCACAGCGCTCCAGCTGGCCGCCGACGAGCTGCGTCTCCTCCCGACCAGGCCGGAGCAGGTGCCGGACTGGATGTGGCGGGCCGCGGGCAAGATCCAGCAGACCGGCCGCGTCAGCAAGCTCCACCCGCGCGAGACGGAGCCCCTGCGGGAACTCGCGCGCGCCTTCGACGTGGTCGAGGACGGCAAGGGCGTCTGGTACCGGCCGATGGTCGGTGGCAGGGAGGTGGACCTGCTGCTGGGCTACCTCGAGTCCGCTCCGGTCGTCCTGTCCTCCCGAGGCTCGGCGAAGGACCTCCACGCCGGAGGCGAGGACCAGGTGGTGCCCCTCGCGTTCCACACCGACGGCGTCTGGACCTGGCCGGCCGGCGTCGCCTACTACCTGCGCGAGCACCAGATCCCGCCACAGCCGGCGCTGGTCGACCACATCCGCCAGCAGCGCTACGAACTCCCGCCCGTCACGGAGATCGCGAAGGCCCGGGCCTCCGCACTCGCGATGGGCAGGCCGTTCCACGAGGACCAGGTCGAAGCGGCCTTCCGCAAGGCCCTCGACCCGCTCCGCCTGGTGATCACCCGAGTCCAGACCAGTCCGCGCTTCTACAGCCTCGGAACCCACCGCGCACAGGCGTGGTGCCTGGTCCGGGACGGCGACTGGTACGAGGTCTACTGGGCAGAAGCCGACTTCAAGGAGAAGCACGAGCGCTTCGCCGACGCCCGCAACGCCGTCACGTACCTGATCGGTCAGCTCATCGAGCACCAGGACGCCCTGCGCTTCGAACTGGACGAGGACCTCCCGCCCTGGCAGGCCCCGTACCAGGTGAGCTCGGACCAGGAGCCGCAACTGGCCACGATGACCGAGGTCCGCCTCACGCAGGTCGAGGACCTGTGGGTCCACCGCTACGGCACCCCGGACGGCAACCTGGCGTACGAGACCGAGATCCAGTCGGACCGCGAACACCACCGCTACCACCTCAAGGGTCCGTGGACCCTGATCACGGCCCTGAACCCCGACGGCGTCCGCGCCTACGTCCTCCCCGGCCCGTTCACCGAGTTCCCGGACCACGTCGACGACTTCACCCTCCACCCCGGCCTCCCGCCGGTGACGGACTCCCTGCGCGAGCAGGCCCGCCGCCAGGTCCCCGACACCTGGCTGTGGTGCGCGGATCCGGAGGTGAACCCGAACTTCATCCAGGGCATCCCGGACGCGACCCTCTTCGGTGCCTACGAGGTGAACGAGACCGGCGAACTCACGGGCAAGACCTACCTGAACCCCCACTACCGTCCGGGCCCGGCCCGCAGAGGCTTCCCCGAGCCCCTGGCGAACCTCGACGTGGTGCTCGGCTACGTGGCCTGCGGCTGGTCCCCGCACCAGAGCCTGCTGACGGCAACCCTGGACGCACGCCTCATCGCGGAGACGGACGGCCAGGGCAACCTGCGCATCGGCGTCACCCAGGACGGCCGCCGCTTCCTGGCCGTGTGGACCGCCCCGGGCCACCTGCCCCCGGACGCCGCCGCCCCGATGGAGACGACGGGCCGGGAACTGCTCCCGGTGCTCGCGGGAGTCGTCCTGGTGATCAACCCGGGAGGCGCCGTGGGCGTGGAACTCCCGGGTGACGACCTGATCGCCGCGTCGACCGCCGGCTGACCGAGCACGGCGGCGGGGTCAGCCGCCGGCGGCGCGCGATGCCGCGACGGGCTGCGGGCTGCCGTGGATCACGATCGGCCCGAACTCGACGGAGCCCAGACCGAGCAGCCACCACGCGGCGCCGGCGATCACCGTGATGACCGCGAGCGCGAACAGCAGTCGCAGGAGTGCTCGCCAGTTCTGGGACAGGCGGTGGACCAGGGCGGGCCACGAGTTGGGGTCGCAGTCGTGAGGCGTGTTCATCCGGTCTCCTCGGTGGTGGTCGCTTTCTTTCTGTGGTGTCCATTGAAGACCAGAAGAACCGCTTGACCAGCACTTTTTCGAGTTGTTCCGGAATGTTCGGATTGTTTTCCGATGTCTTCTCGAACATTTTCGGAAGCGAAGTCACCGAGTCGGAAACTTTTCCGAAAACTTGTGGCGGATCGATGGACTTTCGGAAAATTTACCGAGTTCTGTCAACTTTTTGTCCACCTTTGGCGAGCCGTGCGGAGTGGAATTAATCCGGTTGGGCCGTTTGGTGGGTGTTCGGGTACGATTTCGCCCCCCGAGCTGATCTTCGCCTGTTCGTCGAGGAGTTCTTCATGGCGGTTCTGGATGAATCGTCCCTGCACACCAAACTCGGTTTGCGTCGCCTGGGCATCGTTCAGGTCCGGGAGACCCCGCTGGCGGAACTGCTCCACATCGGCCGTGCCGACACGCCTCTCGAGGTGCTGGTCAAGCTGCACTGGCACACCTGCCGCGTGATCGACGAGCTGCCGATCGACCAGGTGGCGAGGACGGTGGTCAAGTACGCCTGCAACATTCCGAGGGATGTCGAGCTGAACCGGCTGGGAACCGTCGGGGAACGTCTTGCGTTCGTGGCGAGGAAGAACAGCGGGTCGCGGGGCTGGGCCAAGAGCACTCATCAGCAGAAGCTGCTGGGTCGCGTGAAAAGAATTTGGACGACGTGGCAGCGCGGCCAGAACCCGCCCATGCCCGTGGGCCTGCTCGAGGAGGAGGTGGCAGCGGAGGAGAAGCACGAGCGGTTCGGAAGCGACGGCAGAATGGAAGTCCCGTCCTCGATCCTCGATGCCCTGCTCCTCGACACCAACAAGGCGACGGTGGACGGGCTGGGACGGCTTCTTCCGCAGATGTTGCTGTTCTTCGAGGTCAGCCCGAGCGGCCACATGGTGACCGTGAGAACGGACAGCTGTGAACAACTTCCGGTTTTCACGAGCCGGGAGTTGTTCGAGGAGTACGCGGATTCCAGCCGCCGCCGCGGCCGGGAACGAGGTCGGTACATCCTCGACCGGCTGGCCGGCTTCCCCGAGGTCGGCCTGTCGCTGAATCCGATCGCCGGCTCCCACCGGCACCTTCACTGGCTGGCGAAGGACGTCGAGCGGCTGCGGCGCGACATGGGCAACGAGGAGGAGTGACGTGGACGGGTTCTCGGTCGATCTCGGCGAGCTGGACGCGGTGGCCGGCAAGTTCCGCGGCGTCGCCGCCGACGTTCGCGACGACAACGCGTGGAAGTTCAGCGTCGACACCTCCCGCTGGCCGGAAGACGATCCGCTGCGTGCGGCCGTGGAGGTCTACGACCGCAGTCTGAAAGCAGCCAGAGACCGCCTCTGCGCCAGGACCGACCAGATGGCGGACCGGGTGCGGGAGACGGCCGAGGCCTATCGCGGCGCTGAGGACGAGATCGCGGCCGGGTTGAGGTCGCTCAGAACGGATGGACGCGCTTGAACGAAGGACACACCGGCGGGGGCGACGACGAGCCGACCGTGCGGACGGGTCCG
Organism: Lentzea sp. NPDC058450; assembly: GCF_042721395.1. Classification (NCBI taxonomy): domain Bacteria; kingdom Bacillati; phylum Actinomycetota; class Actinomycetes; order Pseudonocardiales; family Pseudonocardiaceae; genus Lentzea; species Lentzea sp. NPDC058450. Next base: position 14,873 of record NZ_JBHXLO010000012.1, on the reverse strand, counting down.
GCGCTGCCCGGTGAGGCGCCGGGCAGCCCGAGCAGGATGCGCCTGGTCGCGGAAACGACCGCCGCGCAGGCCGCCCCGCTGGGGGACGCCGCCGAGCGCGTGAAGGGCATCGACACCACGCACTGGTCGGGCGCCGCGCATGACGGGTTCCTCTACCGCCGCCACGAACTGACGCGACAGTGGCGATCCGCGCACGAGATCCACACTGCCGTCATCGAGCGGGTCGGCGAGCACAACGGCTTCGTCCACGAGCTGCCGCACCGCTGGGCGGACTACGAGGACAGCCGGGGCAACCGGCTGCAACTGAAGAACGAGCACGACGACCGCACCGCCGACCTCGTCCGGTTCCTCGTCGAACAGGCGGCGCGACTCGACGAGCTGGCGGTGGGCGAGTCGTTGCGCCTCGCCCAGCGGCTCGAGCCGGCGCCCGCACCCGCGCCCCAGGCCCCAGCCGACGACGGCCCGGCCGACGAGCCTGAACCCGGCCCGGTCGTGGCGTTCGAGCAGCGGCTCCGCGAACGCGAACTGCTCACCGAGGCACTTCAGCACGGCCGTCGAGTCGAGCGGATCCCCTACGACGGCGTGACCACCTGATCCCGTCCCCGGTCGTGCGAGGGCTACGCCGGGTTCTCCGCGACGGCGAGGTAGTCCGTGTAGATCTGCGGCGAGCCCGAGAACGAGGCCAGCTGCTTCCACTCCTCGTACATCTGCTTGGTGTCGCGGTGAGCGGCCGCGAACTCCGCGGCCTCACCGGTGGCGATGTCGGGCTCGGGGTAGAAGACGTCCAGCGCCTCCAGGCTCGCGATCTCCATCATCATCACGTACTGGTCGAGACGGTTGCCCCGCTCGCCCTTGAGCACGTGGAACCGCCAGTCCGGGTAGTCGTCGATCCGGTGGTGGTTCTCGGCGATGAAGCGGTCGAACATCTCCTCGGTCACGCCGGCGCGCAACGCCAGGTTGTGGATCCCGACGACACGGGCGACGGGCTTCTCCCCGGAGCGGTAGCGAGGTCCGGGCGTGACCGTGCTCCGCGGGTTGTCGGCCAGCAGCCGGTAGTCGGTGAACAACGTCGGCAGCTCCCCGAACGTGCCCAGTTGCCGCCACCGCGCCAGCACGGCCTCCGCCTCGGGGTACCGCGCCCAGAACTGCCGGGCGAGCTCGGTCTGCTCCCCCCGGGCCGTCACGTAGAGGTCGCGTTGCTCGGCGCTGTCGATCTCGAACAACATCAGGTACTGCCCGGTCCGCTCGCCGCGCAACCCGCGCAGCAGCGTCCACCGCCACCCTGGGTACAGGGGCAGGTGAACGCCTTCAGCACGCACGAAGGTCTCGAACTCCTCCGGCGTGACACCGGCCTCCGTGTCGATGGCGATGTACTGGAAGGTGAACACCGACGAGCGTCCCATTGCGTCCAATCCTCGGGCCGGGAAGGGGAACGCGCGTCCGCCGAGCACGACTCCCCACATCAGATCCTGCCAGCTCTAGCGCTTCGGCGATGGCCCGCGCGGGAGTCCGTCAGTGCCGTCGGTCCTCCAGCGCGGCGGTCGTGCGGGTGAGCCATTCCGCCAGGAGCGTTCGTTCGCCGTCGCTCAGCGCGGGGAGCTGGGGCAGGGCCGCGCGGAACGCCACGACGAGCGCCATCGGGTCGGCGGCGGGCGGCGCCGGCGTCGAGGTCAGGACCTGGGCGAGCACGGCGTCGAGCATCGTGTCGGCCAGTTCGGGGTCGCGGCGGTCGGCGGGCGTGCTCAGCAGTGCGAGCACCGCGCCGTCGCCGGCGGCGTGGATCAGGTCCGTCGCGCGGGCCACGGTGACGTTGAGCAGGCCTGCCGCGGCCAGGCGGGCCACCCTCGTCCGCAGGATCCCGGCACCGGTGGTCGTGGCCGGGGAGCGTTGTGCGCGTGCGGGGTCGACCAGCAGCAGGAACACGTCGGGGTTGGCCAGGTTGAAGGCGATGTGGGTGCGCCACGAGGCGCGCAGGTCGTCCACCGGATCGCCGTTCTCGGTGGCCGCCCAGGAGGCCTTCTCGGCGACGTGGTCCGCCATGACCTGCTCGGCGACCGCCTCCAGCAGGCCGTCCTTGTCGCCGAAGAGCCGGAAGATCGTCGGGGCCGGAACACCGGCCTCCTGAGCGACCGCGCGGGTGGTCACGGCCTTGGTGCCGCTGGTGCGGAGCAGGTGAGCGGCCGCCGCGACGATCTTGGCGCGGGCGTCGGCGCGGGTCTCGGTCAGCGGCGGCTCCGTCATGAATCGATGATATCAGCCAACTGATATCGCTGGTCCGAATCAGTGATACTGTTTCGGTGAACCAGTGATTCAGATGAGGGGATGCCATGATCATCGTTACGGGAGCGACGGGCAGGCTCGGCCGCCAGGTCGTCGAGAAGCTGCTCGAGAGCGTTCCGGCCGAGACGGTCGGCGTGAGCGTGCGGGAGCCGGCCAAAGCCGCCGAACTGGCGGAACGCGGAGTACGCGTCCGGGCGGGCGACTTCACCGACCCGGCGTCGCTCGACCACGCCTTCGAGGGCGCCGCCGAGGTGTTCCTGGTGTCAGCCGCGATCCGCGGCCCTCAGGCCGCGGCGTCGAGCAGGGCCGCGGTGGACGCCGCACAGCGCGCTGGCGCACACCGCGTGCTCTACACGAGCCACCAGTGCGCCTCCGCCGAGTCGCTGTTCGACCCAGGACGTCAGCACGCGGCGACGGAGAAGTACCTGGCCGGACAGAACATCGCGCACACGGCGTTGCGACACGGCTTCTACGCGAGCACCTTTGAGCACTACGTGCCCTCCGCACTGCGGACCGGCGAGTTCCGGCTGCCGGCCGACGGCCCGGTGTCGTGGACTGCACACGCCGACCTGGTGGAGGCGGACGTCCGCGCCCTGACGAAGCCGGGCCTGTTCGACACGGTCAGCCCGCCGCTTGCCGCGCCCGACCTCGTCGACTTCGCGGACGCGGCCCGCCTGCTCGGCGACATCACCGGGCGGACGATCACGCGGGTGGTGGTGGACGACGAGGAGTGGAAGTCGGACGCGGTCGCCGCAGGGATGCCGGAGCCGGCGGCGGAGTTCGTGCTCGGCATGTTCCGGGCGGCGCGGGCAGGCGAGTTCGCGGTCACCGACCCGGCACTGGAGGACCTGCTGGGACGGCCGGCGATCCCCATCCGCACGACGCTCGAAGACATCGTGCGCAACGCCTGACCCCAGGCCGACCCCGACCGGAGCAGCGGGAAGGGCCACAACCCAGGTGGTTGCGGCCCTTCCCGCACAACGCTCTGCTCGTGGTGCGCAGGTCTGCTCGTTGCCCCCAGAAAACGCCGAAAGGCGACCCGGTCCGCGCACTCCGCGAACACAGATCGCCTTCGACTTTCGTGCCCCCGGCAAGGCACCACGCAGACCTGCTCACCACTTCGATCAAGCGTACAACCGGCAAGTTGGTACTTGAGAGCAGCTTCGTCGTGGACGAGCCGCGGGGTGGGCGATGAACGGCCAAATCGAGCGCAACGCTTCTGACCTGGTCGTTCGGGCGGTCACGACGATCATGGCTGCGGTTGTGGGGCTGACGTTCCTGTTCGGATTCGGCAACGTGCTGAGCTTGGGCCTTCGGCTGGGCGTGCCGGTGTGGGTGGCACCACTCGTCGCTCCTGCGGTGGACTTGTCGATCCTCGGTCTTCTGCTCGGGATCCGGCACCTTGCGCTCGCCGGGGCCCCGCTTGAAGCGCTGCAGCCGGCTCGCCGGTTGTTGATGTTCGCGAGTGCGGTCACGTTGGCGCTGAACGTGGCCGATCCGGTGGTTGCCGGTGAGTACGGCAAGGCTGCGTTCGATGCTGTTGGCCCGCTGCTGTTGATCGGCTGGGCTGAGGTAGGGCCGGGCCTGTTGCAGGCGATTGTTCGTAGCTGTGCGTCGAAGCCGCTGGCCGCGGCCGACGACGAGCGCGGAATCGCAGAAGGCGACGAACTAGAGGCCGCATCACCTCGACGTGAAGGCGTATCGAACCCGATGGCGATCGGCCTGCCAGTTGATCGTTCACAGGACGCGCTTTTGGATCGGGCACGACACGAAGATGCAGTTCACCGAGCTGTTCATCAGCGGCCGATATCGGCAGACGCTCTGCGAACGAAGCTCGGGATCGGCTCAGGCTCGGCCAGACGGTTGATCAAGATCGTTCGCAGCGAAGGACGGGTGAGCTGTTCGCCTGGGGCAGACACCGTCGAATCTGCACAGCAGCTCGAAGTTGCTCAGTCCTCGGCTGCTTGATGGTGCCTCCTCACGGGTTTTCGGTCGAGGGCGAGGCAGCGCGATCATGTTCTTAGCCATGCCCCATTTGGGTGAGATGCGAAACATGGCGAAGTATTGCTTCGATGATGTGAGCAACCTGCACGCGAGGTGTGGCGGCTCGGTGCTGCCGGCGCTTCGACCTAACTGATGCATTTGGACGGTGATGATGGGCCTGGTGGTGCCGACGCCAGAGGTGCTGTTCGCCCTGTTCCAGGTCGAAGCGGGTAGCTTGGCGGGCGCCCGAGTGGCGTTTCAGTCGCTCGTCACCGATCTCGTGGGCGTCAGGCATCCCGCTGCGAATGAGGTCGCCGGGCCAGGCGGCGGTGACTGGGGGATCGACACGTACGTTGGGCGACTCGACGACTCGGTCGTGGTGTGGCAGTCGAAGTTCTTTCCGACCTGGGTGGGGAAGGATCAGCAGCAGCAGGTTCGCGACTCGTTCAAGCAGCTCATGGGCAAGGCTAAGGACGAGGGCTTTCACGTCGATGCGTGGACCCTCTGCGTGCCGTGCATCCTCCCGCCCGATGAGCAGCAGTGGTTCGACCGCTGGGCTGCGCGCGAGGGGCGCAAGCACACGATCAAGATCACTATGTGGAACGTGATCGAACTCCGTCGCCAGCTCATGCAGCCGGACGCGGAACACGTGTACCGCAACTACTTCACCAGCGGACGCCTACAGCCTGCACAGCAGGTGCGGATGTTGACGGATGCCAGTTGCTTGGGCGACGCGCTCTTCGTGCGACAGCTTGAGGAAGCCGGCAAGGTTGAGACCGATGCCGCCCGAGGTCTGTTCTTCGCAGCCGAAGCGTTGGCACGCGATCTCGCTGCCGCAGGCAATGAAGTCGGTGTCAGCGCACTCAACGAGCTACACCTCGACCTGCACTCGTTGTGGGAACAGCATTTCAACGCCCAAGTTGGTGGCGCTGACGATGAGGGCAAGATGCAGGGCCTGGTCGACCAGGTTCTCCATGAAGCTGGCCAGTCCGCCGATCCGGAAGGCCTCAAACTGAGGCCTGCGCATCGCAAGGGCGTCGTGCATCGCCTCGTCGAGGATGCGCGAGCTGGCTGGGTCAAGCATTGGCGTCATGTCGCGGCCTCACATCAAGGTCCAGCGGCGAGTGAGACCGTAGCTGCACAACTGGAAGCGGATCAGCCTGGAGCAGCGTCGTGACGTCGTTCGAAGATGGCCATGTCGAGGAGGGCGTCGCCCTGTCCGCCGCGGTACCTGACGGTCCTGAAGACCGGCAGGTGTTTCGGCTCGCGCAGTTGACTCTCCTGCTTCAGGTTGCCGGTGCGGAGTCCGCGCCGGTGCGATCCGTTGACCGTCTTGCGTTCTACGACTTCTTCTCCGCGAACCCCTTCGTCGTGGTCTCCGGGAGTACCCCACGTGACGATGCTGATCGCCTAACTCTGCGACTCGCAGGCTTCAGTGACCGGCAGCTCTCCTACGCTTCCACCGGCCAGCGGTTCGCGAGCAGGTTGCGGCGCCTTCAGCACGACCTGTCGCTGCTCGTGGCCTACGGTCTGGTCACGATCGACAACGAGGGTTACGGCTTGTCAGAGGAGGGCAAGACGATCGCGTCGCAGTTCATCTCTGTCTATGCAGACTCCTATCGAGAGGGCGCTCGTGTAGTCCTCGGACGGTTGAAACGGTTGTCGGACCGCAACTTGAAGCGAAACGCAGACGAGTGGCTTGGACGGTCGTGGCTGCTGATCGATGTATTGGACGATGTCCTTGAGGCGATACCGGGTGCCTCAACTCGGGCAGACAGGGGAGAACCTCGTGGCTGACAACGACCCGACCAGGGGTATCAGGCTGGTACAGCTGAAGCTTGGTGGTCTCGCCGCGACCGGCCGCTCGTACGAGGTCTCGTTTCGTGGCGCCGGTGGAGACTCGTGGCGACCGTTCTCCGTGATTGCTGGCCCGAGTCAAACTGGCAAGTCCAGCGTCATCGACTTTGCCCGGTACTGCCTGGGAGATGACGAACATCCTCAGCACCCGGAAGTCCTTGCCTCCGTGCGTGCGGCGCTTCTTGAAACCGAGCTCGGGGGAACGACCACGACGATCGAGAGAGCGGCCACCGGGCCGTCCTCGAAGTTCGCGTCGATGTGGGAAGCCCCGCTGTCGGATCTGCAAAGCGTGCCTGAGCTGCGCTTGCCGATCGAGCCGACGTCCGACCCGAGCGGACTTTCCCAACACGTGCTCGCCGCGTGTGGGCTTGGGAACGTGGAGCTTCCGGTTGCACCTACGCAGCCGGAGTCGGCGACGCACATGCTGAGTATCCGTGATGTGTTTCGGGTGATGTGCTTGCCGAACGAGCGCTTGGACAACAAGAACCTGGTGTTCGAGCATTCCAACCACATGGTCAGGCAGAAGTTCCAGCAGACCATCAACGTGATGTTCGACGTGCATGACAGTACTGGGAGCGACATTGCCGGACGGCTCAAGTTGGCGAACGACGCCGTTCGAAACGCCGAGCGTGCGGCAGAAGCGTTGCGGGCGGTGGTCGAGGAGGAACATCCGCTGGGGCCGCTGGTGCTGGAAACCGACCGCGACAACGCGCAACGGGAAGTCGCCGCACTCGCAGCTCAGCTCGGATCGCTCGACAGAGCACGCATCTCACAGGAAACCGGAGCGACCAGGCTGAGGCAAGCGCTCAGCAGCGCGCAGGATGCCGCGCGTGCGGCTGAGGTTCGTGTGCGCAATCGTGAGAGCCTTGTAGATCGATTGGGAGCCCTCCGTGGTCAATACGCAGACGACAAGAAGAAGCTGACATTTCTGAAGGAAGCCGAGCAGCTGTTCGACCCGCTGCACGTTTCGGTGTGCCCTGCTTGTCTATCCACATTGGACAATTCGCCGACGCTTGTCGATGGCTCATGCACGCTGTGCGGACAAAGCGTTGAGATGAAAGGCTCCGATGTGGTGAGCGAGGATGACGTCCCTGCGGCGCCGGGCGTCACAAGTTCCGCCCGCACGGGCTCTTCAGCTCTCCTTCAAGCAGAGTTGAAGGCGACGACTCGGCGCCTCGACGAGTTGAACGAGTACTGGACACGCCTGGACAACGACCTGAATGCCCTTCGGACCGCGCGAGACGAGGCTGACCGGGCGGTTGAGGTGGCGGCAGCCGCACTCAACCGAGTGGCCGACGTACCCGCCCCGTACCTCGCAGACCGCGACGATCTGGCTCGCCGTCATGCTGCTGCCCTGCTGCGCGAACAGAAGGCATCCTCCGGCTTGCGGCTGTGGGAGCGCGTGCAGCAGGCTGATGACAACGTGATTCGTCTTGAAAGGCAGGCGAAGAGGCTACGTGCTGAGCGTCGTGAGGCAGCTTCGCGGCCGGACCGCACCGCTGTGATTCGCCTGCTTTCCCAACGCTTCGGCGAGGTACTTTCAGATTTCGGCTATCCGAAGCTGAGCGATCCCAGGCTGGACGGCAACCTGATGCCGTACGTCCGCGGCCTTCCCTACAGTGCGGCCAGCAGCGGCGGCCTGGTCCTGATCAGCCTTGCCTGGTACCTCACTCTTTGGGAAGTCGCTCACGAACAGGACGCTCGGCGCCCAGGCTTGCTCATCATCGACAGTCCGCAGAAGAGCCTCGGGCACGCTGCAGACCCGAACGATTCCGACTTCGCCGACGCCAGACTCGTCGAGAACTTCTATCGTCACGCCAAACGGTGGCTCGCTGGGCCGGGTGTTGGAGCTCAACTCGTTGTCGTAGACAACTCCCCGCCGGAGACCGTCGCGGGCGACATCGTCAAGCGATTCACGCGAAGCCGGACCAACCCTCCGTACGGCCTCATCGACGATGCCACCGACTGAGCTGCAGACCCCTGGGCCTGAACGACGTCACCACGTTGCGGAATGCAGCGGCTGAGAACCAGATCTTGACCACCTGCCGCGACGAGTGCTGGCGCAGCGCAGCGGCGAGGCGTGTGTCGGTCCAGACCACGAACTCTTCGGGCGATTCCGCATCGACTGGTTGTCGATGCTGTTCTCGTGTCGGTGGGGCTGAAGTGGACCAGCGGTCGTGAACCCAGCCGCTCGCGGTTGAGACAGGGATGGGGCCCAGAAAGCTTCTGCCAGCTGCTGGAGAAGCGCTACCGCGACGAGCTCGACGACCGGGCCAAGCAGTACATCGACTTCGCGGTCGACGGCGCGAAACGCATGCAGGCGCTCATCAGCGACCTCCTCGCCTTCAGCCGGGTCGGCCGGCACCGCGACACCGCGACGGTCGTCTCCGCCGCCGACCTGGTCGACGAAGCGCGCCGCAATCTCGCCCTAACCCTGGAGTCCGCGGGCGCCGAGGTCGAGGTGGGCGAGCTGCCCGAGATCAAGGGCGAGGCGCGACTGCTCGTCACGGTGTTCCAGAACCTGATCGGCAACGCCGTGAAGTTCCGCTCGGAGCAGACACCGCACGTGCGCGTCGACGCCGAACCGGGCGAGGCTGGCGAGTGGGTCTTCTCGGTGCGGGACAACGGCATCGGCATCGAGGAGCAGTACGCCGAACGGATCTTCGTCATCTTCCAGCGGCTCCACACCAAGGACAAGTGCCCCAGCACCGGCATCGGCCTGGCGATGAGCCGCAAGATCATCGAGCACCACGGCGGCCGCATGTGGCTCGACACCGCGCGCACCGGCGGCACCACCATCCACTTCACCCTACCCCAGATCGACTCGCACGTACCGATCTCCGCCGGCTGAGGTTCCTGGCGTGAGGCGGGTCTCGCCCATCCGATCAGGATGTCCTGCAAGCCGGGATTTTTCAGCACATTGCAGCGCGGATCGACTTGGCGACCATTGCCATGGTGGTGCGGGCGCGGACAGGGTCTTCGGTGAGGAAGTAGTGGTCGGTGCCAGGCGTTTCGTCGTGGTGTACCGGGACGCCGGCCTCGCGCAAACGTGCGGCGTAGCGGCGGCCGTCGTGCCGGAGTACGTCGCGTTCGGCAGTCAGCACCACCGAGGGCGGCAGTCCTGACAGATCCGTTGCCAGCAAAGGAGAGGCCCACGCTTCCCTGCGGCTGGCGGGGTCGGGGAAATACGTCCGGCGCACGAGCTGGCGCAGCTGTGGCGTGATCATGCCTGGCTCGTTGTGGTTGTGTTCGGTGTGGAAGTCCAGTGCCGGGATCCCGAGCACCTGCAGGGCGGGGAGCCAGCGTCCGCCGTCGCGGGCTTGCAGGCTGACGGACGCGGCTAGGTTGCCGCCGGAGGAGAACCCGCCGACCGAGATCCGATCGCTGCTGAGCTTCAGGTCGTTGCCGCCTGCCGCAGCCCATTCCGCGATGTCGTGGCACTGGTGGTGGGCGACGGGGTAGGTGACGTAGGGCGCGGTGCGGAAGTCGACGTTCAGGATGGGGATGTTGGTGGTGGCGGCGAGGTAGCGGCACCACCAGTCGTCCATGAATGGGTAGCGCATCAGGAACGCCCCGCCGTGGAAGTGGACGTGTGCCGCGCCGGGTACGGGCCCGGTCAGCGGCTCGTAGACGTACACCCGGACGCGGCCGTGCCTGGTCGGTACTCGGATCGCTCGTGGTCGCGGCAGCTCCGAGCCGGCGAAGCGGAGTTCTTCGCCGTAGCGGACCGTCCAGCGGGCGGTGGCGTGCATCGTCGCGGCGGTGATCCGGTCGCTGAGTCTCACCTGGGTACTTCGTCGTTCGAGGCTATGCGGATCGGATCCCGTGCTTCCGGCTTCAGCTGAGGACGGTGGTGACGTTGACGCGGTCGGCACCGAGTGTCACGTAGAGCTGTGCCCACTGTTTGTCGGTTTCGGTGGGTTTTTGGCTGTCGCAGAAGGGTTTGCGGCCGTGTGCGGTGTAGTAGCGCAGCAGGGAGAGGGTTTCGCCGGTGTTGCGCATGGCTTCGTCGGTGTAGCGGGGGCCGGGCGGCTGGGGTTGGTGGCGCAGGCAGGTGAGCTCGGCGCCGTTCTCGTTGTCGAAGACCGGGCCGGGGTCGGGTGGCGTGGAGCAGGCCGTCAGGACGGTGGCGCAGCACAGGATCGTGGCCAGGTGGCGCATCGGGTCTCCTATTCGAAGAGGGCTCTGGCGGTGAGGCCGATGCCGACGACGAGGACGAGCCCGGCGGTGAGGACGGGCAGGGCGGTGAAGCGGTCGCGGAAGCGTTCGACGGCGGCGAGGCGGTCGCGCAGGCGGACGAGGAGCAGGCCCACAGCGGTCAGGGTGGTGGCCATGCCGAGGCCGTAGGCCAGGACGAGCAGGACACCGAACCAGGTGCGGCCCAGGGCGATGGCGCCGAGCAGGACGACCAGGGCGGACGGGCTGGGGACCAGGCCTCCTGCCACGCCCATGCCGATCAGGCAGCCACGACCGACACGATGCCCGTGCCCGTGCCCGTGCCCGTGGCCATGTCCGTGGCCGTGTCCGGCGAGGACGGGCTGCCGGTGCTGGACCAGGGCCGAGCGCAGGAGGTAGGCGCCGATGGCGGTGACGAGCACGCCGCTGGCGATGCCGAGCACTCGTAGCAGGGATTCTCCGGCCAGGGCGCTGGAGGCGCTGATCGCCAGGCCCATGAGCAGGACGCCGGCGGTGTGGGTGAGGGTCACGGTGGCACCGACGGTGAGGGCGTCGCGGGTGGTGCCGTCGCGGCCGGCGAGGTAGGCGGCGATGACGGTTTTGCCGTGGCCGGGGAGGGCGGCGTGGGAGGCGCCGAGCAGCAGCGAGAGCAGCACGGCGAGCAGGCCGATCAACGGGGTGAGGTCCTGGCGACCGACGAGGTCGGTGAACGCGCGGGTGGCGGTGCCGATGAACGTGCTGCCACCTTGTGCTGCGGCGATGCCCGAGGTGGTGCCGGAGCCGGGTTCGACGCGCAGGGTCACCATGCGGACGTCGAGCGGGTTGGCCAGCAGGTCGTCGGGGTAGGCACGCAGTTCGTCGCTGGAACTGGCCGCTGGGACGGGCGGGTCGATCAGGGCGATGCCGTCGCCGGTGGCGGTCATCTCGTGCCAGCCGACGCGGCCCTGCCGGTAGGTGTCGCGCACGTCCAGCGTGGCGGCGCTGCTCAGGTCCGCAAGCGCGGTGAGCCGGCAGGTGAGGCGAGTGGTGGCGAGCCCGGCTTCGCCCGGCGGGAACTCGAGCGCGGCCGACTGGAGCGTCACGGCCGTGCGGGTGCCGTTGACTGCTACTTCGAGGCTGCCGCGGACGGTGTCGCATTCGCGGTTCGCGTAGCCGGTCTGCTGGGCGGGTTGTTCTTGCAGGGTGGGGATTTCGGCGAGGTCGATGACCGAGACGACGTCGACCCGGTCGGGGTGCACGGTGATGGTGTGGTGGTGGTTGACCGTGAAGTTGCCCAGCGGGTGGGCTCCGGCGTTCGTGGGCGCCGCCAGCATGGCCAGCGCGGTGAGCAGGAGAACCGCGAGCGCCTTCATCGCAGGCCGTCCAGCGCGGCACGGGCGGCGGGCGCGTCCACGGGGGAGAAGTGCGGGTTGATCCGCAGCGCGAAGTCGAGGGCGTCGGCGGCTTCCGCGGTGCGGCCGAGGGCGCGCAGGATCATGCCTCGGTGGTAGGCGAACGTCGCGTTGCGCCAGCCTGTGGAGGTGGCGCGCTCGGCGTAGGTGAGGGCTTCGGCGTCCCGTCCGGCCAGGTGCAGGGCCCAGGCGAGCGCGTCGGCGACCAACGGGTTGGTGCGACGGTTCCACTCGCGTTCGGCGGCCGTGAGCGCGGTGGCGGTGTCTCCGCGGTCGGCGGCGACGACGGAGGCGGCGAGGTCGTCGGTGCTGCCTGCGGCGGCGAGCAGTCGCTCCTGCTGGGCGATCAGGTCGAACTGGCGGGTGGCGTCGTCGGTGCGGCCGGCGGCCCGCAGCAGGAGGGCGTGTTCGTGCAGGTACTGCGGTGACGGCACGCGTGCCACGAGGTCCGCGTAGCCGGTGAGCGCGTCGTCGAGGTTGCCTCGGGCGGCGGCGATCTTGGCGCGTCCCTGGAGCAGGGCGGGGTCGAGCGGATCGACCAGCAGACCCTGCTCGTACTGGGAGGAGGCCTCGTCGAGGTCGCCGTTGTCGAACGCGAGCTCGCCCAGGTGGTAGCGGCAGAACACCTTGTCGGAAGGGGAAGAGGAGGCGTCGAGGGCGCGGGTGAGGGCCTGGCGGGCGGAGTCGACGTCGCCGCGCTGTTCGAAGTCGTAGGCGGCGCGGGTGAACGCGGGGACACCGGGTTCGAGGTCGAGCATCCGCTGCACGGCGGCGCGTGCCTCGTCGATGGCACCCAGCTGGGTCAGGGCGTCCGCGAGCACGCCGTACACCTTGGCGGTGTCGGGCAGCGCGGTACGGGCGAGTTCGGCCTGGTCGCGGGCTGCGGCGAAGTCGTGACGGGCGTTGGCCAGCGCGCCGAGGCCCAGGTGTGCGGGGCCGTTCGCGTCCGGCTTGTGCCGCAGGGAGGTGTCGAGCGCGCCCTGGGCCTTGCCGTAGTAGGCCGGGTCGCCGGTGATCCGGGCCTGTTCGACGTAGGCCGAGCCGAGCAGTGCCCATGTCGCGGCGTCGTCGGGTATCCGTCGCAGCCGTTCCTGGGCCGCGGTGATGGTCCGTTGCACGTCGCTGCGCACCACAGCGGCGCCAGGAGCAGCAGGAGCCGGGTCGTCACCGCGGCTCAGCGCGGTGGCGGTGGTGGCGAGCAGGGCTGCGCCGGCGGCGATGGCGAGCACTGCGATGACCTTGCGGCGATTCATGGCGCACTCCGTGGGTTGCTGCCGAAGGACGTGCCGGGGGACGGACGGAAGTCGTCCCCCGGCACGCGTTTATGCGACTGCGGGAACTGCGGTCCGAAGTGGACGACGGCTCAGCAGCCACACGCCCGAACCGATCAGCAGCGCCGCGAGAACGCCGTTGAGGACCAGCCCGTCCGGCAGGCCTCCACCGCCACCGCTACCGCCCACGGGCGGGACCGCACCGGCGGCACCGGAGTTGACCGCCGTGTTGTTCGGCAGCGCCACGTACGGGAACGCGGAACCGAACGCCTTGTCGTTGGCGTTGACCTTGTCGCCGGTCGCGAGCGCGGGCACGATGCCGCTGACCGCGGCCCCTTCCAGCGCCTGCACCCCGATGTCGACCACGTCGTCGGTGAGCCTGCGGCCGTTGGGGAAGCCCTGCAGGTCACCGGCGAGCACACCCAGCCGGTTCGGCGACGCGGCCGGCGGGATCGACGTGTTGAGCCGCAGCTGCTCCGACGGGACGAACCTCTTGGGGTTCACGTCGGCGTTGTTGAGCTGCGAGTTCAGGTCCGCCTTGATCGGCCCGCCCGCCTTGGTGGTGATGCCGGTCAGGAAGATCTCCACCAGGTCGTTGCGCGGCGTGGCCGGGGCCGGGATGCCGTAGATCGCCTGGATCAGCTTGGGCACCTCGGGGTCGGTGACCCGGTTGACCAGCTCGGGCGTCTTGCCGTCGCGGTCCGGCGTCAGGGCGTTGAACTTGTCCTTCAGCCCGGCCGGCACGACGACCTCGTTGACCAGCGGGTTGCCCAGCCGCGACACCTGCACGAACGGGCCGACCCCGTGGGACTCGCCGGGGCTGAGGATCATCGACTGGCGTTCGGTGTCGCTCCACACCCCGATGACCGGGTTGCGAGTGGCGTCGCCCTTGAGCGCCAGCTGCGACTTCGGCACCTGCAGCGCGATGGTGTTGACGTTGTACCCGCGCAGCGTGTCCTGGCCGACCTCGGACAGGTTGCCGCCGTAGAGCAGGTCGAACACCCGCAGGTCGAGGAAGAACGCGTCGTCGGACTGACCGACGTAGCTCTTGCCGCCACCGGGCACGTCGGTGATCGCCTGGGCGCGCAGCGCGCCGTAGTCCGGCATCGACGCGGGGCCGGTGTTGGACGGCGCGACCTTGCCCGAGCGGATCAGCTTGCGATCCTTGCCGTCGCGGTCGATCAGCTCCAGCGTGTAGGTCTGCCGGAACAGCAGGTTCTCGTCGTCCAGTGACGTGACCGGCCCGTTGTTGTACAGGAACGTCGACTTGCCGCGACGGTCCTCGGTGCGGAACGTCCACCGATACGTCAGGTCCGCCTTGGCGTCACCGTCGTTGTCGATGTTGATGTCGTAGTGGGCGTCGGTGGCCCACGGGTAGAAGTTCGGCCCGCCGTTGGGCTCCTGGAACGGAGACCAGCTCGCGACGAGCGTGACCGTGTCCGGCTTGTCAGGGCTGACGAACGCGTAGACATCGGTGTTGTCGACCGCGGGATCGCCCGCGATCAGCGGAGCTTCCCGGTGGCTCGACGCGCCGGCCGGACCTGAACCACCGAGCAAACCAGCCGCGAGCACAGCGCTCCCGACCGCTACCAGACTTACCGCCACGCGTCGTCGGCGACGCGTGGGAGGAGGTGCTGACATGCTCCATCCCTTCGGATCGGCGCCCGTCCGGGGAGCGACACCCGCCACCCGGACAGGACCTCACTCATTCGCCGCCGATGGAGTAGAGGCTTGCTGGGTTCACTCGAATGCCCTCTTGCATACTCCTTGCATCAAGCGCTAGTGGATCAGAGACGACGCGCCCCCCCCCGCCGTGGGGGCCCCGGCGCGCCCGCGTAACGGGGGCTTGTTCGACACAGGAGGGCACCCCCCTTACCCAGTCCCCCCCCCAGCCCCGCGGCGGGGGAGGGGAGGC